>CAIYDX010000082.1 GCA_903925005.1 uncultured Geobacteraceae bacterium | reverse complement strand
CCTCACGGCGGGGACGGTCTTTAGCGGCGACAGCCTGAGTGGCCTCACCCAGAGCTTTGCCAGCAAGAACGTGAAGGGTATGGGTGGCAGTACCCTCAACGTTGCTACCGGCTACACTCTGAGTGACACCAACGATGGCGGCAACTACAACATAACGCTTGCAACTGCCAGTGGCACGATCACCCCGGCACCATTGACGATCACCGCCACAACCGACAGCCGTCAGTATGATGGAACCACCGCATCGACCCTTACGCCGACTGTCACGGTGGGTACGGTCTTTAGCGGCGACAGCCTGAGCGGCCTTACCCAGAGCTTTGGCAGCAAGAACGTGATGGGTGCGAACGGCAGCACCCTCAACGTTGCCACTGGCTACACCTTGAGCGACACCAACGGCGGCAGCAACTACACCGTAACGCTTGCTACGGCCAGCGGCACCATCACCCCGGCAGCCCTGAGCGTTACGGCTTCGGATGCAACCAAGACCTACGGCTTGACCTTGGTCCTGTCGGGCTTTACCAGCAGCGGACTACAGAACGGCGAGACCATCGGCGATGTAACGCTCACCAGCGCTGGCACTGCAGCCAGCGTGAATGTCGCCGGTAGCCCCTACGCCATTATACCGAGTAGCGCCAACGGCGGCACCTTCAGCGTTGACAACTACACCATAAACTACAAAAACGGGAATCTGATCGTGTCCCCGGCGGTCATAAACAGTCCTGTACCTTCAAATGTATTACCTCAATCAGCACTTACACCACCTCCAACTATTTCGTTAACTGCTGGGCCTATACAACCCCCAGTTTTGATTCAATCTAGCACACGTACCGGCAGCACTTCGGTCTTCGGCTCAGTAACCGTTGGAACATCCACTGGAGGTACGACATCCAGCAGCACGACAACCGCTGGAACAAGCTTAGTCAATACAAGTTTAGGCGGCACCACGACTGCTGGCTCAGTAACCGGTGATACATCTGCCGGTGGTACAACGTCCGGCAGCACGACAACCGCTGGAACAAGCTTAGTCAATACAAGTTCAGGCGGCACCACGACTGCTGGCTCAGTAACCGGTGATGCATCTGCCGGTGGTACAACGTCCGGCAGCACAACAACCGCTGGAACAAGCTTAGTCAATACAAGTTCAGGCGTCACCACGACTCCCGGCTCAGTAACCAGTGATACATCTGCCGGTGGTACAACGTCCGGCAGCACGACAACCGCTGGAACAAGCTCAGTCAATACAAGTTCAGGCGTCACCACGACTCCCGGCTCAGTAACCGGTGATACATCTGCCGGTGGTACAACGTCAGGCAGCGCGACAACCGCTGGAACAAGCTTAGTCAATACAAGTTCAGGCGGTACCACGACTGACGGTTCAGTAATTGGTGGTAAAGCAGCACCTGCAGCTCTGACAGAAACAGCTACCAGTAATACTTCAACAGCGACTGCGACAACCCAACCGACAGCCTCTTCTACAACATCTACAACAGGAGCTTCAACGGAGACTTCAAGATAGTCGTAATCTAACCCGATAAGTTTGACGGAGAGGCAAGGACAGAGTTAAGGCTTGTTGTTGAGAAATATGGTTAGAAGAAATGTCACTGTAATGCTATAAGCCAAGGAACCGTCATGCCTGTATCATCAAGATTATTAATCATAGGAACATCTCTCGCCATGGTGGCCAACACCTTTGCGGCAGACAACCCCGATTCCGGCCGTCTCCTGCGAGAAAGTGCACCACCGCCAATGCTGAAACCACAGGAACAAGCCCCGAAGATTGTACCTCCGTTACAACCGAAAGAGGTTCCATCCAGAGGTGTCCGTGTCACTGTGACCGGATTCACCTTCACCGGCAACACGGTCTTTACCAATGAAGAACTGTCCGCCATCCTGGCTGACTATTTAGGCAGGGAATTGACCCTTGCCGAGCTGAATGCCGCGGCAGCTGAAATTACTAAAGCCTACCAGGCCAGAGGTTTCTTCCTGGCGTCTGCTTTTGTCCCACCCCAGACGATCAAGACTGATGCCCCGGTTGTCATCCAAATAATCGAAGGCGTGTTGGAGAAGGTGCGGTTGGATACCAAGCCTGCAGAAACTCGCACGCCTTACACCCTATTCCAGCGCTATGTCGATCGAGTGCCGACCGGCAAGCCGGCTGATGAAAAAACAATTAGTGACATGGTGATGCGGATCAACGAGCTCCCCGGTATCACTTCGCGTATCCTTATCGAACCTGGCACCCAGCAAGGTGCCGCAAAAGCGGTTCTCGAAGTAACCGAGGGGAAGCCTTGCAGCATTTCACTCGACACCGACAACTATGGCAGCTATTCAACAGGCTATTACCGCATAGGCTCCACCTTAGAACTCTACTCGCCATTGCACAGAGGAGATCTCTTTACTGTCCGGGCTCAGACATCCTTAAGTGGAGATACGCAGACAGTGCAGGCCGGCTATACTTTGCCGGTTTCCGGTAGCGGCGCTAAAGTGGGCTTCAACTACAGCTTTGTCACCTATCAACTCGGAGGATCATTTAAACCCCTGAATGCCAGCGGCAATGCCCATGACCTGTCACTAACCATTTCTCAGCCGGTAATACGGTCGAGGAACATGATCCTCAATCTCTCCGTGGGCGGAGAAGGCAGGATGCTTGATGACCGGACCGGTAGCACGGGATTAATCAATCAGCGGCACACGGCGGCAGGACAGGCCGGCATCAGCGGCGTACAAATGGATACCTTGCTGGGCGGCGGATCAACCGCCTTCTCTATCAACTATAGTGGCGGCTTTGTCGGCATCGACGACCAAACAATGCTTACCAATGATCAATCGGCTACCGGTATGCATACCGACGGCGGCTATAACAAAGTGGCCATGAGTCTTTCTCGCAACCAGAACCTTTACAAGAGCCTGTCATTGTACACTGGCGCCAACGGTCAGTGGGCCAGCGCAAATCTCGATAGTTCAGAGCAATTTTCGCTTGGTGGTCCCAGCGCGGTTCGTGCCTTTTCGGTCAGTGAGTTAAGTTGTGATTCGGGTTTGGTTTACACCGCCGAATTGCGCTATCTCATCGGTAGTCTTGGGCCACTTCCCGGCAGTTTGCAGTTTGCCGGTTTTTTTGATTACGGCCACGCCGTGTTGCACGTAGACCCGATTACCCCCGACAATACCCGCGATCTTTCCGGCGCTGGTTTAGGAGTGGGCTGGTCCGATGCTGACAGTTTTAGCGTCCGTACCAGCGTTGCCTGGCGCATAGCCGGTACTGCGATAGGACAGAGTGAAATGACCTATCCGACCGTATATTTCCAGATGGTAAAACGGTTTTAATAGTTGTGTAATTGTGTCTACTATGGAAAAAGGGTTTCTATTGAGAATATTGGAAGCTGCGGGTAGGCGAATGGAGCGTGGTGTACACCATTCGCGGCAGCGAGGTTATGGTCTTACCGCAGCCGGGTGTGTGATGAAGTAAGCGACCGAAGGTAACACTAAATTTTGCTTCATCGGTTCTATATATGGTAGATTATACATGGCGAAGCAGGATCATAACTTCTCTGATTTAGACGGGTAGAAGACCATACTCCATAGTTAGTCCATAGCAGATGTTTTGAAGCGCAACACATTGAAATGTTTCAGTATCGCGTGATTGATCTGGAATCATTCTTATTAATTGCTTTTTCGTATGGGCCTGTCGTAGAGTAGCGTATAGATAGATGGGATGTGGCAGGGTATTTTGAGCTGTTTTACACGAATACTTGTCGGGTAGGCTGATAACTGGAGAAATGTGTTGGCAATATTGGAGTTTCCCAGCCTGAATTCAAGAAAAACGCACTCGAAGTTCTCAGGCAACCGATCGAGGATGGCAGGGTCACCATTTCCCGCTCGCTCCTCTCTTTGACCTATCCGTCTCGCGTGATGCTGGTAGCGGCGATGAACCCATGCCCTTGCGGTTACCTGTCCGATCCGACCCACCCCTGCAGCTGCACGCCGATCTCTATCCATCGCTACCGTTCCCGCATCTCCGGGCCGCTTCTGGACCGGATCGACATCCACATTGAAGTGCCGGCGGTAAAATATCGCGATCTGGCTGACCGGGGTGAGGCGGAAGGGTCTGCGGCGATTGCCCGGCGGGTCGAGCGTTCGCGAGAGCTTCAGCTGGAGCGCTACAAAGGCACAAAAATCCACTGCAACGCGCAGATGACACCCCGTTTCATCAAAAAATATTGCGAGCTGGACGCGACCGGCAACCGGATGCTGGAACTGGTCACCGACCGTCTTGGTTTCTCGGCCCGTACTTACACCCGCATCCTCAAGGTGGCGCGCACCATTGCCGATCTTGACGGCAGCAATGCGATTCATGAACTACATATCGCCGAGGCGATCCAGTACCGGAGCCTAGACAGGAAAACGTCGTAAGGATCAAGAATCAAGGATGAGGGATGAGGGATGAGGGATGAGGGATGAGGGATGAGGGATGAGGGATGAGGCGGGCCGGTTAGCGCAGGGTAAGATACTATGCCGATTTTGAGACAGATAGCCCAGTTGGGGCAGCCGGTGCTGCGGGGGGTGGCGGGGATTATTGCCGATCCATCGGACCCGACCGTTCAGGCGCTTATTGACGATATGCTTGTGACCGTGGCTGATGCCAACGGTGTAGGGATTGCCGCGCCGCAGCTCTACGAGCCGCTCTCGCTCTTGATCGTTGCATCGCGGCCGAATCCGCGCTACCCCGATGCGCCGATGATGGCGCCGATGGCGGTGATCAATCCGGAGATCCTCTGGATGTCGGACGAGAAGGAACATGGGTGGGAAGGGTGCCTCAGCATCCCCGGTCTGCGCGGCCTGGTTCCCCGGCACACGCGGATCGGCGTGCGTTTCCTGACCAGGGAGGGAGAAACCAGAGAAGAAGAGTACACCAACTTTCTGGCGCGGGTGTTCCAGCACGAGATCGACCATCTGCATGGAATTGTCTTCATCGATCGAGTGGAAAGCACACTGGATCTGATTACCGAGAAGGAATATTTAAGGAGGGTGTAAAAATGCATGATCTGTTGCCGGATGGAGAAGATATACGCCGCGCCGTCAAATGGATATCCGGCAACCTTCAGGATAATCCAGACCAGCCGGCAATGCCGCTTGTCAACGAAGCGATTTTCAAGTTCGATCTGTCACCCAGGGATGCCGATTTCCTGATCGGGTTCTACAGCAAAAGAAAAGAGTAGCAGCTCCGCAAAGGTTACTCCCAAAATATACCTGTTGGATCCGAGTCAACTTCGCGGATCAGTTTTTCCAGCGTATCCCTGTTTCTTCCGGTGGGGTACGGCTGCCGCCTGTTTTTCCTGTCATACCAGTACAATGTCCAGATGCGTGATTCGGTGTTGTACTCGAACTGGGCAATTTTTATGTCATTCCAGATGGCTGGGTCTATGAAGAGCGGTCGGGACTCGGCAAGGACGACTCTGTTGCCCTTGATGTCGATGTGCAGTTTCACCTGCTCCGGAATGGTCCGTTGTTCACAAAGTTGCCCAAGCAGAGTGTCGACGCTCAGCTGTTCAGTTTCAGGTAATGCCATTATTTCAACTTCCTTTTTTGCGTATAAAACAGTTTAGCCGTCCTTTTCCGGTGCCGATACTATATCAATTCTCCTCACTATTGAAGTTAAACAAAACGTGCCGCGCTATTTCGCGGCAGTCGGACATTGCCGGAATGGCTGAAAAGGGGTATTCTACACATATGACTGCTCACCATCACATTCTCGCGCGCCACTGCTGGATCTTCGATCTGGACGGGACATTGACGCTTCCGGTGCATGATTTCCCCGCTATTCGAGTTGCACTCGGCATGGCGGAAACCGACTCCGATATCCTCCAGTTCCTCGCTTCCCTCCCGTCGGCCGAATCAGCAATACGGCATGCCCGGCTGATCGAGATCGAGTATGAACTGGCTGGCAGGACCGCCGCCGCCCCCGGCGCCGGGCGGCTGCTTGACCAGCTTTTCCGCCGCGATGCCCGCATCGGCATCCTTACTCGCAACACGCGGGAGATCGCCCTCCACACTCTTGAGCAGATCGGTCTTAAGGGGTACTTTACCTCCGATGACATTCTCGGCCGGGACGAGGCCGCGCCCAAACCCCATCCGGAGGGGATCGAAAAGCTCCTTGCCGTCTGGGGGAGCGGGCCGGACGAGACGGTAATGGTCGGTGACTACCTGTTTGACCTGCAGGTCGGCCGTGCCGCCGGCACCGCCACCATTCATGTGGACGGCAGCTGCGCCTTCCGTTGGCCGGAGTTGGCGGATTTGTCAGTGGCTACCCTGGATGAGCTGGTTGATGCGATGATAAATGCCTAAGGTTGAGGGATGAGGGAAATTATAATCAAGAAGGGCGGCCGATTGGCCGCCCTTCTTGTCTTCTGGTCTCTTCTCCAGTCCCTTACTTCTCGCGATAGGTGTAGCGATAGGAAAAATCCTTGGGATTGTAGAAATCAAGCGGAGTGCCGCCAACCTCGGCATAGGGATAACCAAAGGTGTTGAGCGGTGCCCCTGACTGGGGTGGTTCCAGCCGCAGGTCTCGTCCTCTGGCCAGAACCACCCGGTAGGGGTCGATACCGCCCCAGAAGTAGGCGCGGTATTCATTGGTCTTGGGGGTGTTCAGCTCCAGTTTTTCAACCAGCATGGCTTTGCGCACATCGGCAGGATCGGCGGTCATCCAACCATAGCCGGGGACAAAGAATTCAGCCCAGCAGTGCTGGTAGGTGGTTATATCCTCCACCGGCTTCTTGCCGAGCCGGATGCTGAAAACCTCTCGTGCCGGAATGCCGGCGGCACGGCAGAGTGCGATAAATACCGACGAGATGTCGGTACATTTCCCCCCCGGTTTCTTGAGGAGTTGGCAGACATCGCCCTGGCCACACCCTTTGGTGGCAGGGTCCCGGTACATGTTTTCCACGGTCCAGTCGTAGATCCCCTTGGCCTTTTCCAGATTGGTAGTTTTGCCGCTTGTGATCCGGTCGGCCAGTTCCTTGATTTCGCCGTCAATAGGAGCAAGGCTGGTTGGCCGCAGATATTCGGCGTAGTCGCCTGGGTTCCATTTAGGTTCGCTCCGAGGCTGGATGCGTTGGGAGATTTCCTGTCGCTCCACCCGGAACGAGAAGGTTAGTTTGCGGCTGACGGCCTCTTTGGGCCACTCGGCATACAGAATCGGTGTGCCGCTCGTCCGGTCGGCGTACACTCCTGATGATGCGAAATCGCCGTTTACTTTGATGTCGCGTATCTGCTGATTGCCGTCACTTAAGGGGTACGGCACCCAGACACGGGACTCTTTCCCTTGCGGTTGGGACGTAAGATCGACCTCCAGAGTGACCGTTCCGGACCGCACTGCCGCGCCCCATGCGGTTCCTGTCACCATCAGCATGACCGCCAGTAACGTCAATATCAATCTCTTCATTTGAACTCCTCAGATGTAAAATGCCGGCAGACAGTTGTGCAGAGTCGCTTGCCGGTGAACAGCCATCATAGATGTATTTCGGTGTTGATACAAGGAGAAGTCTGGTGGGAAGTTGGGAAAGAAAGCTGTTCAAATAAGATGTAAGCAGACGGTTGAAAGTGCCGGGCAGGGCTTCTAAAGAGGGAAGGTGAAGCGTAGCATCTATAAGTCAGCCGCATCTCTACTTTGCTGGTTTTTTTTATAGTAGCATTCCTGTTTTTTCCACAGATTTTGAGTGGCCCGGTCCAGCACACTCTGTAAGTCTTGAAGAGAGGCGCATGAATAGCGGCTGGCGATTCTGTTAATAACCTTGCGGGTGGATATTGGATTTATATACCACGGCATCTTTTTGTCCCTCAATTTGTTACTTCATTTATCGGCTATGTCTGCTTTTTCTTGAAACGGCGCTTTTTCATTTTTAGCTACATTTATCAAATGCAAACAATGTGCCGACCTAAGATAATAATCAATAGCGCTTTGCAAAGATCTCTTGCTCGCCTGCTAATGCACGGAGTGAACGGGTCAGATACAATGAGGAGAGAGTCGTGTTACTGTTCAATTGATTTCCTGATAAGCGATGATATAAGCGGGTTGGCATTATTGAAACTGTGGAAAATATACCCAAAGAAGGATTGGGTGTAGATTTTATCTCGCTCCCGACTCCTGACGGCGACTGCAGTGCTGCTAGCGATTACGACCGGCACGGATCATTTGGCGGCATCACACAAACTCAAATTGAGGGGTGCTGATTCCATGCCAGCCAATAGAATCCAATCGCCTCCAACAGTTTTGAAAACTGCTGAAAATCTACCGGTTTTACCAGATAACTGTTGGCGCAATTGTTGTACGCCTTGGCAATATCTGTCTCGGCGTTTGAGGTAGTTAATACCACAACCGGGATGTTTTTCAGATTGGAGTCCTCTTTGACCGTTTTCAGCACCTCAAGACCATCTATTTTGGGAAGCCGCAAATCGAGCAGGACCACGCCCGGTCTGGGAGAACTGTCCGGTTGGCTGTAAGCGTCGCGGCGATAAAGATAATCCAGCGCTTCTTGGCCGTCGGATACATGAATTACCCGGTTTGCTATCCGTGAGTCCTTGAAATTTCTCATTACGATCTCGGCATGGGATGGATCATCCCCCACCAGCAGAATTACGATTGGCTCACCTTGCATTAATCTTCTCCCTTTATCCCAGCCTATTTAACCGCTCCCGGCACGGTAAACCTGAAACAGGAACCATGCCCCACTCCTGCCGATTCCACCCAGATCCTGCCGCCATACAGCTCAACAATTCTTTTGACCAGCGCCAACCCCAGGCCTGTCCCCTCACTCTTTGCGTCCAGCTTGTCGAATATAGTGAAAACCTTTTCGTGATAGCGGGGATCGATCCCGATGCCGTTGTCGCAAATATAAAAGACCGGGGAACCCTTTCCCGACACAACGCCGATCCTGATATGCGGCGCCGGCTGATCGCCCATGTACTTGACGGCATTTTCAATCAGGTTCAGCCAGACCTCCGCCAGGCGCGGTCGGTCACCGATCAGCATCATGTCCGCATCATCGACTTGAACCGTTACTCCCTGTTCTGTAATCCGCTCCGCCGCTAAAGTCAATACTTCCTGCACCAACTCGCCGAATTTAACCGAAACAGGTTCATTGACCACCCGGCCGATTCGCGACATTTCCAGCAGATCGTCCAGCAGTCGGTTCATTTTGTCCGTTGCGGTACGCATAAAATCAATATCCTTTGCAATTCTTTCTGCATCAGCGGCAGCCAGATCCTTTTCTAAAAAGCCAAGAAACGATTTTACCGTTACCAGCGGGCTACGCAATTCGTGAGAGAGGGTGTAGTTGAAGCGTTCCAGTTCTGCGTTCTTGTCTTGCAGCTCTTTTTCATTATTCTTGCGGTTTGTGATGTCCTCAATCATGCAAAGGTGACGCGGATACCGTATGTCTTCGACAGAAACCGGCGCGGTCGTCATATTGATCCAGATGGCAGACCCATCCTTATGGATAAAGCGTTTTTCCATACAGAAACCGGGTATTTCTCCGGCATTCAACATCGCCATGTTATTAATTACTTCCTGAACATCATCAGGATGAGTGATATTTATCAAGCTGAGATGATGCATTTCTTCCGTTGTTCTACCCGCGATCTTGGCAAACATCGGATTTACGGCATAAATTTGTCCGGCCAGTGAATCGATCAAGGCAATTCCAAGAGGTGCCTGATTGAACAGGCTTTTATAGCGCTCCTCACTCACCAGTAACATTTCCGTGGCATGGAGTCTCTCCTTGAAAAAAATGAAGCGTTGCTGCCGCCAGATCAGAGAAACCATGGCGCATGCGCTGAGCAGCAAAACAAACACGAAACTGACTGTTGTCCAAAGCCGCTCGCGCAGAGGCGCATACACTTCCGAAGTGTTAGTGCGTGCAACCAGAAACCATGGCGACCCGGAGACGGGAGACACGTAGGCGATCACCGGTACGCCGTTATAATCTCGTCCTTCCACGATCCCTTTCTGCCCCAGAATGGCCTTGACTGCCGGCAACTCTACCCGATCCAAGGGAAAATGCAGATTGAGAGCGGTATTGCTCCAGTACTTGAGCTCATTGAGAAAGAGCACATCGTTACCTTTCCGGCGAACGATCAGGGTTTCGGATGTTTTGGAATCGGTGGGCCAGCGTTTGATGTAAGGGGTGAGATAGGTATCGGGATCAATCCTGAGCACGAGCACACCCAGCGGCCGGTCATGAGCGCCAAATATCGGCACCAGTACCGCCAGATAGACCTTGCCGTCATGTTCGTTCCGATAAAAATCCATGAAAGTCACTTTGCCGGACCGGAAGATTTCCGGCACACGCAGGGAAACAGCTGCGGCGTGCGGTACCGTGGCTTCAGGCGCGGAAATCCTGTTGGAGCCCTTAATGTCGAGCAGAAAGATACTGTCATACTGAAGGTCGGTACGGAATTTATCGAGCAACGAATAAAGCTCGTCTTTAGCGCCTGGAGTCCCCGGTTTTTCAAAATAACGCTGCACCGTAGCGGTGAAGGTCTTATTTCTAAAGAAAAAGTCGGCGGATCCTAATCTTTCCTTACGATATCGTTCGAGCTCATCAATCTTCAAACTTCCGATGGCAGTAAGATGGCGTCCAACTTCATTGAAGTAATCTTTTTCATAGTTTCTGAAATAGAGGAACCCTCCGAACAGTATTCCCGCGGCAAAAAGTACCAAAACCAATAAAAGATCTGAATCACCCTAATCTACCGCTATAGCGTCGGCAAATGGCGTATTCTGTCATATGCGTACGGTATGATCATGGTAAGGAGAACTTGCCATGAAAAAGAACCGCATCCAGCTACAAGAAGGATTGAGTTTGAACAAGTT
>CAIYDX010000081.1 GCA_903925005.1 uncultured Geobacteraceae bacterium | reverse complement strand
GTCCAGTAAAAACCGGATTCACTGTCCAGTCATTTCCGGATTGAGTGTCCAATGAAAACCGGATTGGGTGTCCAATAATTTCCGGATTAGGTGTCCAGTGTACTCCGGATTACGCACAGACGGCATGTAAGGCGGATATCCAGCCTTTGGTTTCCCTTTGAAGAAGCCACTCGGCTTTTTTAAAACTGCTCCGCCGAAATCAATCAGCTTAATCTTCGAGGTTGCCTCATTAGTAACCATCACATTTTTTGGCTTAATATCCAGATGTAGGTATCCCTTACTGTGAATATGCCGGAGTGCGTGTAAGATGTTAATTGTCAATGCCACCGCTTTTTCTTGGGGATTCGGACGTCCATTCTGATCGCCGCCCAACTCATGGCCTTTAACATACTCCATCACAATGTACCCTTTGCTACAACAAGTGAAAAAGTCATATATGACCGGAATGCTCTCATGGGGTCCGCACGCTGCAAGTGCAATAGCCTCTGATCGTGCTGCATTTACTTGCTTGATCTCTTTAATGGCTATAGGCCTCTTCAGTTCGAGGTCTGTTCCAAAGAAAACGTTCTCTCCAACTTCTCCACGTTTGCTGCTTTTAAGTTCATAGCGACCGAAGGTTCGTTTCATGCTACACCTCATTCCCACTAATGATACAGTTATCATCTTGTTGCATAATATAAATCGTCGGTAAAACGGCTTACATACAACTCAGATCTTATTCCTGAAGTTCAGCCATATTAGCGGATACATACTCACCATATTTCAGCCATTCAAAATATACGAATCCTATCCTCTTATGTGCACCGGAATCATTGACATATCCCTCTATTGAATAGGTGGCACCATTGAAATCAATGGTGTGATATATTTCACCACGAACAAAATAGCTGTGCGGCTCCGGATTGCTTTCATTGCCAACGTACCGCAATGTTCTTTTGCATGGGCGACGATCAAATGCACCTAAACATAAATCTGGATTAATGATTTGGGCGACCTCTATGAAGTCGCCCCATTTCTGTAGAGTATTCTGGATCTCAGAGACTTTGGGGAAAATTTCGTGTAACTTTTCTTCTTTTTCAAATCCCTCATAATCGTTGCCTATAATCATGTGTTTGTCCATGAACCCTTTGCGTTTGCAAATTCAATTTGACATTCAAGCTATAATGCCATCTCAGCGACCAATTAAATGCAGTTTACATCATCGTCATCAATTTCAATATCCTCTTTCTCTCTTTCCTCCTCAGGATCATAGATGTTTTGCTCCAGCAATCTGCCTGGTACTCTACGATGCCTACGGAGATCTTGCTCCTTAGCTATGAGTATAAAATTATTGAATGGAATCAAGAAAAGTTCATGATTTATGAGGGTTGAACTGATTTCCGAGATAAAAGGATCTGTCAGTTTTGATACACCGGCGATCATACGTAATTCGGGCCATGAAATTCTGTAAGGTTCTTCATAGTTACCACCAAAATTTTCATCATAAAGCTTGGAAAGAGTTGCAGCTGCTGTTGTTGCTGTTGCTGAGAGTACCATGATATGCCTCCTTGGATTTGTATTGAAATTAGTATCTCATAGACACGCGACAGAATGTGACGCTTGATATTTGGTTATGAAATTAAAATGATGCCCCGGAACGCTTGATCCCACGTAGTATCAAACCGATGGCACTTGCATAATCCACAGATACGTTGTTAAGCCATTGTTCAGTTGGGAACTCTGCCCGCCGCACCGGCATCTGCAGTATGCGTTCAAGAGTATCGGACAAACCCGGCAGGTTACTTGTGCCACCGGTTAGGATAATGCCAGCTGCCAAATCATTTTCCAGCCCCGACTTGCTTAGCTCCGTATCAAGATGAGAGCACAAAACCAGAAACTCTCTATCCAGTAGTTCGCGTATTAACTCACTTTGTTCATCGTTTAATACACCTTTCGAGAACTCACGTTTTGCCTTTTCAGCTTTGGTCACATTTATGCCAAGCCGGAATCTGATCTGCTCAGTAAGATAATTGCCACCCCACGGCACTGAAACGGTATATTTTAGGGCACCGTCATTATAAATGACCAGTGAGGCACAGTCCCCGCCGATATCAAGCAGACAGACACCATTTTGCTTGTCTTCCCGAGTCAGCAATATTTCCGCAGCTGCCAATTCTGACGACGTCACCTGCAGTACGTTGACCCCGCCTAGCCTGCAACCATCAGCTATGAGATCCAGCTGAGTCTTTATGCCAAGAATGTTATGCGATAGAGCAGCCAGGTTTGATGCAGCCATGCCAAACGGGTCACGTATTCCTTCAATCGCGTCAAGATTTATCGAGAACGAATTGATTATCTGGTCGAGCATGACCATGTTGTTCGGAATATTGAAGTCGGAAGCGGCTACTATGGATTTTTGAATGTCGTCATGGGACACCTTACCATTGACTGCAACTATGCCTTCTGAATTACAGCTTTTTGCAATACTACTAATTCCAACTATGGCTAATGGTGTAGAGCAGTTAGCCTCAGTACAGGCGACTCTGACGGCTCTACGTATGGCATCAGCAGTTATCGGCGCAGCCACACTAGTCATACCAGGATCAGTCAGAAAAGACCCATCAAAGGGGATTTTGGCCAATCCGAGTATTTCCGGAAAATCTTTATCTATACTGGCAATTACAGCTGTAATTTTGGTCGTCTCGACATCAATACCGACAATAATGGCTTCATTATTTTCTGCGATATTACCGTTCATAATAACCTCTTGTTTTAAGCCAATATCCACACATAGTTGACTCCGATTCGTGCGCTTATTTTTTCACATGCTGTCGCAACAACTGAACTATTGCGTCGGAACAGTGCTGGTCTGCTAACTGAAGCGGACTTACGCCGAACTTGTCTTTATGGTCAGGATTTGCACCATGCTGGAGCAGTAAGCGGGCAAGGTCTATGTCCTGAGCAGCAAAAACAGATTGACGCAATGGCGTCCAACCTTCATCGTCGGCTCCATCAACTTCAGCCCCACGGCCCAATAGAAGTGTCACTGTTCTCATACGCTTTTGTTCAGGCATATCTTCTGGTAAATCACCGCAACCACCCTGGGAGGCAAAAAATAGCGGTTTTTGCCCCAAGCCGTTAGGCAATTCAAGCTCTGCTCCGTATGAATGCAGCAAAGCTGAAATATCAGTTTCAAGCTCAGCTGCTGCACTCGCTAGCGGTGTATTCTCTTCAATTCCACGAGCATTGGGATCAGCACCGTTATCCAACAACAGTTGACAGCATTCGTATTTCCATTGGCTGAGAGTTTCAAATAGAGCCAGCGTTTTTATTCTGTCTGGTATTGGATTCTCTAGCTGGGACCTTAAAGCTTCGCTGTCACCATCTTTTGCAGCCCGAATAAATCGCGCATGGCTTGGGTTGAACGGGAACTGATATGGTGTAAAATCATCAGGGCAATTAGGTGTGGAGTATTTTCTGCCATCTTCCAAATCGAGTACCGCCATCATGGCATGATCGAAAAGCGTAAAACCTCTGCCATCTTCTATATTTATATCGGCTCCTGCATCAAGGAGGATCTGAGTGATTTCCTGATTATCCCGCCAACGTCTCAACGTCATAAATAATGCGGTCATACCGTACTTATCTTTAATGTTCACATCTGCACCGGCTGCGATAAGCTTTTTTAGAAATCCAGGTGATAGATACGAACTTGCAACCAGATGGATAGGTTTAGCCCAATTTCCATCGTTAGGATCTGCCCCTGATTCAAGTAGCAATAAGGCTATATCCTCTTTCCCTCGCATGATCGCTTCGGTGAGAGGAGTCTCTCCGAGATTATTGATAGCATTCAAGTTGGGTGTATGTTTCAGCAGAACCGGTATGCAGCCATGCAAGTCAGACTGAATTAAAATGTACAGGAACGAATTGTTGTCATTATCACGGCTATTTACATCTGCTCCAGAGGAGATCAGGAGTTCAACTACCTTGCAAAGTAATTTCCTGATCCGTTGTACTCTCAGTTTTGATGGTTCTTTTAAGGTGTTCCAGGGTTCCCAGGTTGGATCGCTGGTAGAATTTAAATATATAGTCTTCAGAATGGAATTTTCATCCGGTTGAAGTTCAACGAGTGCTCGTCTATTGCCAATAGGACGACCTTCATACTGAGCACCGTGATTCAATAGTAGTTGTACCACACGAGGATGCGCTTCGCGGGATGCAAGGCTCAAAGCATTATCACCTGCATAGTTCCGAGCATGAATGTTGGCACCGGCCTCAATTAAATATTTTACTATTCTGCTGTTGCCAGTCTTTGCAGCAAGCATTAACGCTGAACTACCATAATAGTCGCGAATCTCTGTTTCAGAATATTCTTTGAGGATCTCTCTTAATAGATGAAATTCACCACTTTCGGCGGCACTTAGGAATTGTTTCTGTTTTTGCCTTAGCATCTGTTTCATTTGCCCCTCGTACATGCGATTGATGGATTACCCCTGAGTATTACGCAACTACGCGACAGTTCGTGTCGTGCGATAACTGTTTTAGTATCACGATGAAATCTGGTCAAAGAAGCCAGTATTTTCGAGGTTACAATCGCTACCCAAATCATTGCCGAACAAATTTCAATTTCACTTTAGTCTCGTATATATGAAAACGGATCTGGAAAGACCGAAAAGTAAAAGACCGGGGGTGGGGTCAAAAATATTTCAAAATATTGAAGCGGAAGGCGTAGACAGGTAGCGGAAGTAAGGGATCTGTTAATTTTGACCAGATTACGACCCCGGCATGCACTTTCCAGAAATAGAATCAAATCAAGACTCAGAGCTTAACAGCTTTGGGTCTTTTTTTTATTCCTAAAACAGGGCTGCAAGTCGGAAGGCTCCCAGAAGACCGACACCCATGCAAGCCCAAAAAGGAGGACGTCATGTCCAAATCGTTAACAGTAACAGAAACAGCAGCAGTAGCAGTACCATCAATCTTCAGCTTGCTGAAGGACACCGTTGTATTGTCGGCCAAGGTAGTTGGGCAAGCAGCTGTACTTGGAACAGCAGCGGCCAAAATCGGCATCGTAGAGGCCAATATCGGTATGCTTATGGCAATTGACTACGGTACCGCTGGTAAGGACGTCTGCGACACAAGGACAGCAGCACGCGAAGCACGTGTACTGGAACTGAAGGCAGCTCAGGCAGCACTTGCAAAACAGATAGCCGATCTCGAAGGCTAAGTCACCAACCACAACATACTGAAACACTACGGCACAAGGGGCACTTTCCGAAAGGAAGCTGCCCCTTTGCTGTTTCAGAAGGTTGAAAGTTGAAACTGCATATCTGGTAACGGGGTGCCGGATAAACGTAGTCGGACAAACCTCAACAGAAAAGGAGCTAAACAAATCTACTGTATCAGTAGACTGCTTATCTCCGAAGGAGACAATCATGAGCATCTGGAAGAATCTCAAAAACGTAGCATCCGCCGCAACTGACTTGATCGCCATTGGCTCAAAGGAAGTTGCACATCACATCAACAAGGCCTCTGATGCGACGGAGACTGCCACCGGCACACTGGCAACCAAGGCAGCTAACCTCAGGGCTAACCACGCATCCTCCCTGGCCGACAGAAAAGCAGGAGTCAAGAAACCTGAGGTGGTCAAGGGCACGCCAACCAAAGTAACCACCATCAACTGAAACATCAACGTACATACACACAACAGGCGCTTTCCAGTAATGGATTGCGCCTGTCGTCATTCCAACTCACAGGAGGAAAACAAAATGGATATCTACCAAACAGTAACCGACAGAATCATCAGCTTACTCGAACGCGGCACCTTACCGTGGAGAAAAAATTGGTCAGCGGGAACAGGTATGCCTCGAAATCTTATTTCGAAGAGAGAGTACCGGGGTATTAACGTGTTCCTGCTATCAGCAATGTCCTATTCCAGCCCATACTGGCTCACCTACAAACAGGCGACTGATCTTGGTGGTCATGTTCGTAAAGGTGAAAAATCTACTCAAGTCATCTTCTGGAAAATGCTTGATAAGCACGACCAGAAACGCACCACTAAAAACACTAAACTCGCATCAATAGGGGATCTCTGCGCAAGAGGCCCCCTTTTGCGTTAAAGGAGACACTCATGTTTACAAGCATACACACATCCCAATGCCCACAACCGGAATTCACCGTAATTGTCTGCGAAGCCTGCTTCGACGTGCTTTTGGAGGATGATACTCAATATGTCAACGGCAAAGCACTTTGCCACCATTGTATCGAGGAGGACTGCCAATGAAACTAATATTTCCGACGATCCGAAAGATGACTTACGAAGAAACCAACCAGCACAATCTCCAGAACCCAGGGTTAATTCTAGAATACATCAACCTGATGATCCCACTATCCGCTGGGTACACAGATTCGATCCTGATTTACCGGACAGAATACAGCCTGCTGATCCTGATAACCAATAGGCAACTTGGTTATGTGGGCCTGGATGAGGTCGACTGTCTGGATGGAGAAATCATCGGTACCGTGTTCCTAGAAGATTACCAGTTGAGGGAGTCAGTTGGTAAGCAGTGGTTTCACATGAAGCCGGAGACATTGATCAAGCGCCTATCTGCATATCTATAAACGACAACTACCAATAACCCAACACTAACGGCAGGCCGCCAAAGCCTGCCTTTTCTATTTCAAAAGGAGCCTACCATGCAAACTATAGAGACTTTATTCGGAATTGAGGAAGTACCAGAGAAAACCCGCAGTATCAAGTTTAAAACTATTCGTCCGGTATTCGAGACCCTGACCGTGTCAGAAAGCATTTCCTCATACATTAACCCCAAGGCCAGATTGACTAGCCCGACTCAGATATGGGAACTGTTCAGATGGCTGGGCAGAGAAACAAAGGAGTACATGGTAGTGCTGTTGATGGACGGAAAAAACAGAATATCAGCTGTGGAGATATGTTCAATTGGTACCTTGAATCAGAGCCTGTGTCACCCACGTGAAATTTTCAAATCAGCATTAATGGTAAGTTGTGCAGCTATCGTGATTTTGCATAACCATCCAAGCGGTTGCACCGTCCCGTCTGCCGAAGACATATCGATTACCCGTAGATTAAAGGAGGCGTCTGAAATCCTTGGCATAAAGTTGCTTGATCATCTGATCGTTTCTGATACCGAGTACACTTCGTTTGTGGAACGCTGCCTGCTGTAGATTCAGCATGTAAAGATTTAGCTTGTAGAATTATCTGATTAATAGAACTCCGCCATTAGATTAACTGGCACCCGACGGAGTGGGTAGTACCTAAAGGCATGTTTGTCGATGGTGGAAACTTGTTGGTTAGGTTGGTACAACAACGGTGTTAAACCCGGTATCGAGAAAATGATCTTTCAGCATATATTCATAAATTGCACTAAAGGCTTCCTTACGGTTCGGTCTCTCAAGAGCGATTTGCAAAAAACCGCAAATCGTTCTTTCAAGATCCGAGTTAAATAAAAAATCAAATGGCAGGGGATTTTAATTCGCTTAAATGCACTGTTCTAAAGTTGCAAACCGTAAACAAAAAAACATATAACAAGCTGATATTTAATAGTTATACTAGATTATTAGCTTGAATCATTGCCAAGATTATGCTAAATTACACCACAATAAACGTGCCTGGACTAGGTTGGACAAAAAGCGTAACATATTGATAATACGGATTTGAACCACTATACTAAAACATTTTAGGGGCATGTTTTGGGGCATTATTTCTTATACCTAGTGTAATACGCTGATATTTAATATAAAAAAACATAGTTTAAAGTCGGTAGGGCCAAATATCAAAAAGGTCACTTTTCTCCGGATTTGTGACCTTTTCTTTTTTGTACTCATCATTAGTAACTGCAATCATATCAAATGGTTGTCTGTAGTTAGCTGCCAGTTCACCCCCTGACCAAGTGGAGTTCGAATACACACAATTAAGCATTTTACGTTTTTCATCCGAAAACTGTGCGGAGTAAAGATTGACGGCGTTTTGCGCAAGTTCGAGTACGCGATCTTTACCCATGACTTTAGCTTCATTTTGAAGCTGCAATTGCTCAAGGCGAAACTTCATATCAGTCAAATCGCTACGGAATTTGTTGCTTAACCGACGGTACTCTTCTTCGTCAAGAACACCATCAAGCTTATCAAGATACATTTTCTCCAGACGTCCTTCCAACCGCTGCTTTTGTTGACTCAATGCTTTGATTTGGGCCTCCCGCTGTGATCGTTCTTCTGCAGTTGAAGAGTTCATTACCGTCACTATCCAATCGACTACGTCATCATCAAGCCGAATGCGCCCCAATGATTTTATGAACTGCTGGTCAATAATTTCTTCACGTGCATATTTTTCAGGGCACTTGCCTCGATTGCCGGTGCAGTGATAGTACACATATCTGCCTTTTTTTATTTCGGCCACCATTGCACAACCGCAGTGTCCGCATGTCATTAAACCGTGGAACAGAAAATCATGTTTCTGCCGACCAGTCTGGCAACTGGAACGCCTGTTGAGCATCAGCCGTACTTTTTCAAATAGCGCCTTGCTGACAATTGGGTCGTGAGTGCCGTTGTATAAAATACCCTTCCAATAGTAGTCACCGTAATAAATCGGATTGTTCAGTAGATCAAATATATTACTTATTGAAAGCTTATTGCCGCTTTTCCGATGCACTAAGCCGATATTTGAGGCCTCTTTGCTTAGATCCTTCATTGAATACAGTCCGGTAGCATACAGTTCATACATTTTTTTTACCAACGGAACCTGAACCGAATCTTGAACAATAATCCGTTTCCCGGAAGGTCCTTCAACATTTTTAAAGCCGATAGGAGCAGACGAAGGCCAGATTCCCTGCCGTGCTTTTTCCAACATCCCTTTTTTTGTTTCTTCCGACAGATTATTCACCATGCGTTCAGCCAGTAGAACATTCACCCCGTGCACGAATAAATCATTAGAACCGGATGCAGGCGACATAACAACATTTTCTTTTGCAAGATGTATAGTGACGCCAAGATCACGTATTGTCACAAGGTCATGGACATTCCGATAGAACCGGTCAGTCTTTTCCACAAGTACCGTATGACAAGGAAACTTTCCCGGTGGCAACCTCTGTTGACTTTGAAGGAATTGAACCAGATGCCCAAATTCGGTACGCCCGGCAGCTTTTGCGCTTTCGACGTCCATGTACATATGCACAACCTCGAAATCATGAAGCCGAGCATAGTCGTTAAGAAATTTCAGCTGGGCATCCAGTGAGAACCCCACATCTTGCTGCTCTTTTGATGATACCCTAATATAAATCACTGCCGTTTTTTTGGCGGTTGTTTCAGGTGCTGCAGATAATTGCTTATGCTGTTTATTCATTATGACCCCCTTCAACATTTGCATAGTTATGTATCTTACTGTAATTTGGTCCGTTTGTCACGTTTTGCTCTTTATCCCATCTGTCCAGAAGTTCGAAAAATGTCCTGATATTTTCTTTTGCCTCCCGGCAATCATCATTGGTCAGAATCCGATCCGCTGACTGTTCTATAGTAAATGATGCTTTGTTTCTCATAATGCCCTCGAATGTGGTCAAAAAAGCCCCACATCCGTGCCTCTGGCGGATGCTGCGAATACAAGAATCCGGCCCCCAATTGGGCCGGCGCCCTGTTTAATAACGTTGCCCTCACAATGAACAGTTCACGCGGCAGAAATTGCACCAATGCCGCAGCGGCTTGAAATGAATTTCACAATCCAGGTGGTAAGTTTCTTTGGGAGGGTGGTGGGACAAGATTCGAAGCCACGAAAAGACCATCACTTTTCGTGCGCTTCAGTTTCTTGATTTTGGGGAGGGTGGCGGGATAAGGTCGCCATGACAGGGTATCGTATTACCCCTGTCAGGCGCCGCCTTTGTTTCTTGATTTCGGTGAAGTTTTTTCGACCGGGGAGTGAAGTCGAAGACTGTTTATTTCCCAGGTCGCGTTTCTTAAGTTTATTGCCGTTGTTGATTGAATTTGTTTATTGTTGTTGCCGTTATGAACCCGATATATAGACCTCAATCCGACGATCAGAAAAATTTTCCGGAAAGAAACGGCAACATTTTTTATTGATTTACTCCGCACTATTCATCCCAACACCAGTTTCTTGGGCACGAAGTGTCGCAGGGTTTGTATTGTGGAGATTACTTCAGATAATGTTCCGTAATTTCCATCCTATGGTGTCCCATGCGTTCCGACGTTGCCAGAAGCGCACTTTCGTAACGTAGTCCGTTTTTTTGCAATGTCTTCATAGTCTGTTGAGCATAATTCCATCTCAAACCGTGTGTGCCCGAATAACGCTCACCACTTTTTACCGAAGCTATTTTTAATTCATTACGATACTGGTTATTGTCAATGTTGAATTGACCGTGACGTTCAACCTGCGCCAGCGCCTTATCATAAGTCGCTGGCGTGACATACATATCTCTTTCATATCCGCCTTTTCCGTTGTTAATGTGGATAATACCAACACGCTCACCGGTCAAAGCGTCCTTTGTAATGCCTTTAAATTGATCCATTTTCAGGTTACTTATTTCCCGGATTCGTGCGCCACCTTCATATTGCAGGCGGGCGGCAATCAAATGATTACTGATTTTTAAAGAAGCAATTAATTGTGTTGGTGCATTATATGCCCTGCTATCGTCGTTTTTGTGCAACTCCATAACAGCATCATGACGAATACTATTTATGTCTCTTGAAAAGTTATAATCCCTATTCCAGTGTAGTTTTTCAGAAGCCCAGTTTAGTGCAACTGCCAGCTTGTTCATTGCCGAAGCTTCCCTATTCCATGTATTCCGTGAAATGCCGTTTTCAATTCTTTGTTCGAGAAACAGCCGAACATGATCAGCATTTCCCTGCTCTATATGCTTAATTCCCAGTTCCGATTTTATGAAGTCGGCATAATTCTGCCAAACAGCACGATATGATTTATAAGTGCTATCCGAATATATGGCGGTTTGCCGAGCAACTGCATGCGAACCGGACGCACCGTTAAAACGTGCGTGTGCCTGAGCACGCATTTTATCACCGCCACGTTGAAAGATATCGCTGACTGAAATAATTCCACCAAGTTTCATGTTCCGCACCTTTCTGCCGCAAACTACCCTTGCGGCGGGGAATCGTTAAAGCCCTTGCGGGCACCCGTCACTGCCGGGCATGCAGTCCAACTAATGAGAGCAGGCGTCTGGTTCGTATCTGGTGCGCCTGGTTTTGCATCCGTCCCAAGGATGATGGTCATATTGATATCGTGCCGACCATGTGCACGGAAAGTGGGGATAAACTGTAAACATTACGCTTGTTGCTCAAGCGCAGCTGTGCTGTTTCCTTAAAAAGGAAACAGCACAGCGATTGCCGCAATATTGTATACTTGCGCCAACAAACTATACGTGTTATCTATGAATAGTTACATGTTATAGTTTACAAATGAGGTGTCTATGTTTGATGAACATTATATTGAAGACCTAACCGGTCTTAAAGCGCGTTCGCGCCTTGAATTTGCAGGCTATTACGCAAAACTGAATGAAACTGATAAAGTCGAGGCACACCGTCGGCAAGTCGAGGTGTTCCGTGTTTGGCGTAGCCAAAATAAAACCGAAAGAACGAAAGATGCCGAAAATAATTACGCCGCTTTACTTGCGGCGCTCAGGACAATGCGGAAAATTGAAATGTCACCAGATACAAATAATGATGAACAAATTAAGGCCAGAATCCAGCGGTTGGTAAAAAAGAAAAAGCCGAAATCAACTAAACTTAAGAATATTATTGAAAAAAGGTATTTGACCGAAATATTACGATTAAGAGAAGAAAAGCTTAGTTGGCGCCAGATAAGCGCCTATCTTGAAAAATATTTTCATATAAAGGTGTCACATGCATATATTAGTAAAATTGTTGAAGAACATAGTGATCTTAGCATTGAAATGCCTGTTAAAGCGGATGAACATTCATAATTTCTATAAGCTGTTTATTGTATTACGTTGCGGTATATATATGAATTTGCAGTATAAAATAGCTGTTGATAATATTGATGGGACTTTAGGTGGGTAGAAGATCGCAGAAGTATTGATAGTTGATTCAGTTTTCGTTCAGTATCCACAATCGTAATAAACCACTTACGATAGGGTTGAACGGACTGAATCGAAATAAAGATAAACAAATAGCGTTATTCAAGCAAAACGTAATTAACACATTTTTGCTTGGAGGCAAAACCTTTACGGCTGGGACTAATGAAAATTAGGTCTCTTGCGAGTTGAAGAGAAGCCAGTCTACCACATTGATTAATTAAGTCAAGCACAAAATGATGTAACATGCTATAATACAAAGCGTTATTGACATTTATGTAAGGAAGCGGTATCCAGCCTTTCGACCTTGTCTGATTATTTAGATCATAAATTACATTAAAACGCATTAGCGTTAAATTGACATTCAAATGCTTTAGTTCGGTTCTTCCGGGCAAATCTTGCTTAATTCATGTCTCAGGCGATCTTCCAGCCAAATCGACATGAGGTTACTGATGCTTCGCTTGTCGCGTTTGGCAATTTCTTTTATTTGGTTATATATTTCTCGCTGAAGCACAACGCTTGCGTTTATTTGCCGCTCCGGATCAATTCCCATCACACACCCCCCGTATTATCAAATGTAGCAATATCATGTTCCACTGTTAAATTCAAGTTGACAACAGTTGCTAACTGTGCTATGGTGTTTCACACAATAAGTCCCACCGCTTCCTTTTCGACGTTCCCGAATCAATGCCACTTTTCACTAACCAACACAGGTAACCACATATGAAAATGACTTACTGGGACTTGCCAGAAATCAGCCGGGCGGCGTGGTTAGTGAATCGTTTTATCTGTAACTATTTCCATACGCTGCAACCTGCCGACCGGGATGACTTATCAGCAGAAGCGCTCTGTATTGCCATGACTGCCAACAGGTATCGACCTGAAACTTATTATCTACATTATCAGTTAATCCGAAAATGTATCAAAACAGCCGGGGTTCGCCTTGGTTTGCTTACTGTCAAAAGTCGTGCTGATCCAGTAATCCTTAGCTTTTCTGAGCTTGATGACATGATTTTTTACAGTATGCCAGAAATTGAAAGCGACACCTACAAGGAGAACGTTGTTGATATCAACGCTTGGAAAGTAAGACACGCAACACCTGTATGAAGCCTCATGCCCTTTTTCAAATACAACCACAATTTATAGGGAGGTGGAAATGCTGCCAAACGCTGATTTGAAAAGAATCAAACACATTCTGGAGTGCACAATGCCGCCAGACGTGCGAACCAATTTTAACGCATGGGCTGACGGCTGTACTGAACCGGATGAGTTTTGGTTCGGAGTGACCCGGTTCATCAGCAACAATGAAATCATAGATGCTGTGTACGATTACATAGATTTTGAAATTACGAGCATGGAATACTTTTGTGACGTAACCATCAATGCTGAAATCAATTTTGAAATCTCAATCAGAGATACCCAACCAGCAACTCAAACCGACTGCCCCTGCAACATCTGAATCCTGAAAACAACCACCAGGCATAAAATACTATAGCGAGTAAAAACCGGAATGAACACCGGAACACCAGAAAGGGGATATCATGCTGATTAATGCAGATATACGGACTATCCAGACGATTCTTGCAGATTCACTGCCACCTGCAGAGCGCAGGGAATTTTTGCAACAGGCTGCTGATGTTTCTCCAAGTGTTTTTTGGGATTTTGTACGTGGATATTTCAACGACACGGAAATCAAGGATGCAGTCGGTGCTTTCTGCACCAGTCAACTTGAAAACTTAGAGATGTTCACAGGCACACGAATTGATGCGCTAATAACGGTTGCTGGCAGAAGATATTTGTTTCACAACTTCTATGAGGAGGTGAGCTGATTCAGAATTATTTTGAGGTTGGAAGCTATGTATCGTTACTGGCGCTGTTTCTCTTTAAACTGCAAAGGAATGAATAATGGGAAAACGAACTAACGCTTGGTGGTGGCACCGCTGGATTTCAAAACCAACCGTAACAAAGGAAATTCAGGCAAGTGCAGATTATTCGAGGCTTAATGCCCTTATCGATAATAAAAATGCCAACGGAGACATGGATGCGCTTGCAGATGCAATACTGTGTATGCACGACTTTTGCGAAAGCATAGCTATGAGAAACTATCAGCGGCGACGGGAAATATTTATCATTTTTCTCTATATCGCCAGTGCCGTTTGTTCATTAGGTTATCTTGCTGTGCAACTGACCGGTACATTTTCAATCTTACAGGGAGTGGCCGCAGCTAGTGCCGTCGGTCTTTTCGTTGCGGCCAGTTGGACAACATACCGGACTCCTGCCGTTATCCAAGATATCGAAAGCACATCTTCCATCAGAAAAATAGGAACCTTTAACAGCTACTTCAGACAGTTGGGGCATGAAGTACAAATTCTCGACGAATGAAGATAGTTCAACTGCCCGAAATCAGATCCACTGATACGCTTCGCTGCAATCACCTCAAAAACCACAGATAGCTATTTTTGATATCACTCACTTGCAGCTGTAAACTGCAACTAACACTTCAGTAGAAAAGCATCCTTGCTTCCTCCTTCCCCTCCTTCCCGGCCACCTGGCGTCACGCCAATCTTCTTCGTCCTTACATAAAAATTGGTTCCCCCTGAAGGTTGCCCCCAATTTTTCTGACGTCCTTTAAGAACGCTTCGCTTTGTCATGCCACCCTGCGTCCGTCCAGTCAGTCAATCGGCGCTGCGGCTTTTAGTCAGTTTGGTTTTCGTCCGTGCAGGTCGTGCCAACCTTGAGTTTCGTGCCCCTCTCTTCGTTGAAGGGGCGACGGAAACTCATGGAACAGGCACGACACAAAAAATAGCACGGCCAAAAACGAATCACTCAGGTGGCTCAGAAAATCTAAGGAACAAGAGGGGAAAACAGATGAAAACTTTATCCGCAATGACACAGAAAATCCGCAAAGTGAAAGCAACTCACATTATCACAGGTACCGGCTCAACAGTCCTGTTCGGCCTAGCACTCATCATTGTTTTTGAACTGGTGAGACATGGTCAAACCGCTCTGGGGGCTTATATGCTCCTCAGTCAGCTAATGGAAAAATTCCATAAGCACACCGGTCAGAATAACGAGGCAGCGGAACATGTTGTCCATATCACCGCACACGGAACCGAGCTTCACTAAACCGACAACCATTAAAACAAGCCGGACGTGGGCGGACATTTGCAGAAATGGGCCTTCTGTAAATTCAGGCTGGGGGCGGATCGAATTCGCCACCAAATATCGGCGGCCCGGCTTCGCCGGGTATGTGGATATTTTAAACAAAAAATGCGCTGTCACTGATATTGAATCAGTAACAGCGCATGAAAGGCTGGTAAATGATATATGCTATTTCTAAAAGTCCACATGCAATCGAATCACACCACGTTTCATTGCACTACGGCATGGCTCAATAACTGTATCAAAATTAGTAAGTTAGCCCACCACAAGCAACCCAATCAGGACTGGTTTGGTTATGGAATCGAATAACTGAACGCAGCACTTCCGTTGACCTTTCCCGGCCCTTCATCAGTCGGCAGCCAAGTACGGACATAATCCACTTTTACCGCTAAGGGTGATACGGTTACTCTCGTATAGCCGGTATTGGGAAACTTATCTCCGGTTAAAAACGCATCTGAGTTGTATAGCGTATAGAAAGGGTCTGCTGGTTCTGGAAGGGTCTGATAAATGACGCCGTCCAACTGTTGCTTGACCCATATGTGGTCATGCCCCTGAAAGAAAATGGAGACACCATTCGCTACCATTAACTGATGAATTGGTGAGGTCCAGCTTGGCCGATTTGTAGCAAACTCCCAAGTGCCTTTATTGCCCAAACCGCCCCACTCAAATTTCGTCGCGAGCTCAACTCCGCCACGCCCCGTTCCCATAACATGATGGGCAAACACAAATTTGTACTTTGCCTTGCTCTGTTCTAAAGTTGCTTTTAGCCATTGATACTGAGAATCGCCATGAGTCACATCCCACAAATTGGAACGTTTGGCGCCACCGTAAAATGGGTCATCAACACAAACGGACGATGCCCAGTACGGATCGATAGTAACAAAGAGAGCATCACCCCAGGTCCAGGCAAAATGGTTACGCAATAATCCGATGTATGGGACAACTTCACTGTTTCCAGTATAGAAACTATCAGGAGCCGGTTGTGAATAGTAGCTGTTGCGGGCATTCTGTGCCCAGACAGCAACGTTGTTCGGGGTGCCGTCCAGAAGGTAACGGGCTGCCTGTTCATGGTTGCCGTTAACAAGATACACAGGAGCGGATCGGCCTATCAGGCCAAGATATGGGCGCTGAATTATGTATCGTTCAACTACTTGTGCAGCAGTGACTGTCTGCGGATCAAGTTGGTCAACACTGAAATCATCACCGATTGTCAGATAGAAATCAGGCTGGTCGGCGGCAGCAGTAAGGAGGGTCCTGCGATAGAGATCACTATTGAACTGCTGCCCCGCTCGTTCAGGATGAGAGTCTCCCTGAATAGAGAACGTAAAAGTACTTCCGGCAGGTCGGGCGGTATGATAGGTGTATTCATCTGTTGGGCCGGAAACACTACTTCCTTGCGGCTGAAAATACAACCGGTAATAATAGCGCGTATTGGATGAAAGCCCCGACATGGTAAGTTCCAGCGGAGTTCCGGCGTTAAACTGCATCGGATTGGTCTGTCGAGTGTAGTTACCTGACGTAGTACCATAAGCTATGGACACTGTGCCGGACTGATCCGGAGAAAATATATTAGCCTTCACCGAGGTTCCTGACGGAGACCCAAGTACGATATTCCCAGTAAATGAACCAGTACCTATCGCATTGCCGACTGTTATAGAGACATTGGTGCTCCCTTGGTCAGTATTGACTGTTCCAGAGGTTGTTCCTGCTCCCGGATCAACATTTGTGCCTGCTGTCGTATTTGACGACCCCGAACTGCCGCTTCCCGATGACCCACCGGAACTGCATCCGGCAATAAGTACAAGTGCACACAGAGCAGTACATACTTTCATATTAAGGCCTCACTGGTTGATTCAGTTTTATGGTACAGCGATACTCCAGACATCATCGATCTGACCATTTTTGCGCTGTGCTGTTTCATTGGCTGGAAGCCATGCCCGCACGTACTGAACGGTCATAAGATTAGGAGTTACATTGACACGAATATGGCCGGAACTGCTGAGTATGGTTCCTGACAGATAGTGATATTGTAAAGCAAGACTTGAACCGCTTGAAAAGTTCCTGGCACTCGGTTGCGGAACTTCCTGATACACCACACCATCAAGTACCTGTTTGGCGTAGAGATGGTCATGGCCGTGAAACACAGCGTTAACGCCATACTGAACCAACATCTGATGAATCGGCTTGCTCCAACCGGGGCGGTTTTGAATAAAACCCACTGTGTTATCAAGGTTATTACCACCCCATTCAAAGTAGGGTGCAGCCTCTACACCGCCGCGCATTTGTCCATCAAGTCCGCCGACAAGGTTGTGAATAAAAATAAATTTGAATTTAGCACTGCTTGTCGAGAGAGTCTTCTGAAGCCATGCGTACTGGGTCGTTCCCAGAGTCATTGCCCATGGGTCTTTACTGGCCATGGTTTTGCTGTTCCAGAACGGGTCAAGCACTATAAATAGTGCATCACCCCAATGCCAAGAGTACCATGCCGCACGTTTACCGATGTAAGGTTCATCTACAGAATCTCCGCTGTAGAAATTGTCTGGGACAGGATTCACATAATATTTTTTGCGGGCGAGAGCGGTCCAGACTGCTATGTTCTGTGCAGTTCCATCTGCAAGCCAGCCCGCTTCACCTTCGTGATTGCCGTTAACCAGAAAAAGTGGTGCCGAGGTTGCTATCGTACCGAAATTTGACCGCTCATACATATAGCGTGCATCTACCGTGGCTTGGTCCGGTGCCATGAGCAGCGCTGCCGTTAATGGCGCTGAGTGTTTCTCACACATGAAGGTGTCACCCAAATCCACATGGAAGTCCGGCATATCGGCAGAAACATTGCCGAGTGTCTTGAGGTAGAAGTTAAGGTCGGAGTTTTCATCAAGATGGGAATCTGCCTGAACAGTAAACGTAAAGGTGCTGCCGGCAGGTCGGGCGGTATGATAAGTATACTCATCTGTCATATATGTGTTTGAACTTCCGGACGGTTGAAAACTGAGACGGTAATAATAGCGCGTATCAGCATTCAGACTGCTCATTGCAAGTATAAGAGGATTCCCAGCCGTTAATGACGCAGGGGCGGTCTGTTTATCGTAGACGCCGGCAGTAGTGCCGTATTTGAGCAGAACAGTAGCGTTTTGAGTGGCTGAATATATATTTGCAGAAACCGAGGACGCTGTTGGAGATCCAAGCACGATTGTACCGGCAAAAGCACCTGAAGTAATGACAGAACTGTTTTGATTAGTATCATTTGCGGTGGGATTGCCAGAGCCTCCAGAACTGCAGCTAAGCATTCCAAATAGCAGCGCTATCCAGGCTAAATTATGAATACTGAAGTGTGACATTGACAGACCTCGCATCCCGTCCGGCTTCGCTACTGAGAAGCCGGACGGGGAGGATAGAATAAATCTACTGTTTTCTGCTTTGACGGTCCTGTTTCATTTCAGTACGAAACTTGTCACGGCACGCTTTCAACGCATCATGATTTGCCGCTGCCTGCACACATGCTTTCTCTTCCTGATTGTGGGCGATACGCTGTTCAATATTTTTCAGTACTTCAGCCTTCTTTCCTTCAAAATGCTGTGTCTTATCCGTGGAATCAGCGGCGAATGATGATGTGACACAGAAACCGACCAATAATGATACAATCACAACTGTTCTCATAACTATCTCCTCTTTTGTCCAGGGAATCAGGTAGTTAACCTGTTATGAAGCGATATATCTATCATCTTTGAGGCAGCGGCTCCAACTTATTCATGTCATTCGGCTTACAGGCATAATATTTCTTGTCTGGTGTATAGGCGCATAAACCCTGCTTGGTGCCATTGGGGCCGGTAACTACACAAGCAGTCCCTTCTGATTTACCGCTGCATGCACTGATAGCTGACTCCGGAGGAACCCTGGAAGCTCCACTCTGTACCTGCCCGCCCTGCAACCCCTGTTGAGACGAGTTTCCGTATTCTGCTGAGCCTTGCGCAAAGACATTGCCTGCCACTAACAATCCCAAAATCATTCCAGATACAGATGTTTTCGTTAACATGACGTTTCTCCTTTATATCAATATATTCTTTCCCTTTCGAAAATTTATGTATTCTGAAACCACCGGACTATATTCCCTTATGCCTTTTTGAATTTTGTCCGAATTGAAATGACCTACTGAAACAGAGAGTCCGTGTTGCCTATATAGCCTGTGGCAGTAGCGTCTAAAATAACTGCGGAATAAAGGTACGGAGTAGCCGTGTAGGTGAAGTCAAAAGTTCCGCCAGTCGTATATGTACCTGCCATAATAGATGCCCGCAGTGCCATAAGCTTGGTCTTCTGATCTGCTGTCAGCGTTTTGTAAACGCTGGCCATTACCGTTGCGTAATTGTAGTTGTTTTCGCCGTCCAGTTCACCATATGTTCCCGACAATGCCAGGACGTCTGCCAACACGGTTTTGCTGGTATCCGGAGTGGTCAGTAGGGTGCGCAGCTTTGTGGCAATTGCCGTCCTGATATCGACAATATTGTTTTTTACTCCGCTGGCAAGGGTTGCGGTATTGGCGTACAGGTTGTTCCGTTGAGTATTTACAAGGCTCGACATCAGTGCGGCCTGGGTTGAATCAACATATCCGTATGTGCTGTCGCTAAGCGCCCGCCCTGCAGTTGCGGTAAGTTGTTCGTTTATGCTGTATCCTTCATGGCCGATAGCCGGAGCATCCTTCATAAAGAATGAACCAAAATATGTGCCGTGGCGTTCGGGGCAGAAGTAGACGTCTGCCTCAAGCGAGCCGGCATACCAACTAAAGAGATCACTGGCGTAGGAATAGATGGCTACCATATCCACATCACGGCCGAGTGCCATCTTCTTGGCATCAACAGCTGATTTTATTGGGTCAACGCTGGTGTCCGGCCAAGAGCTCCATCCTTTGCCTTTCATGGCTTCAAAAGCTGCTTTTTGGGTAGTTGAAAGCGAATTGAGAACTGTTGCATAGAGGACAGCGCGGTCGTAGCTGACCTGACCATCTATAATATAGAGGTCTTTTGAGGCTGCTTTAACTCCAGCAAGGCTTAGTCCCGTTGTACCACTTGGAATACTGCCTTCCATAAGACGGCGGAAAGCGTTCATCAACGGGAATCTCTTGGCACCGTACAAGGCGAAATCGGTGTTCTGGCTTTTAGCCAAAGCAGCCAACTGTGCCATCTGGGCATCGTTCAGAATGTAGAGGACGTTTTCGGCGATTCTTGTCAAGAAACTGGTGTTGTGCCCCATATTGTCAGGATCATTGTCACGGAGATACTGAAAGCCGGTATAGTCGGCTATTTTACCCGGAGGGAAGAATGATTGGGAGCCAAGATTGCCGGTCATCATGGCCATTGCCGAAAATGCCAGAGTGGTGTTCTGGGCCTGGTCAGAAAGGGTCTGAGCCATATTCATGGAGACACCAGTGGTGTTCATGGTTATGGTTCCGGCGTCGGAGGTCTGGCCGGCAACAACGGTGATGCTATTTGCAGCACCTTTATGGGTTAGTAAACCATTTGCATCCAATGCTTCAACAGTTACACTTCTTCCTGTTCCGGCCGGTACGCCATCAATTGTTCCGGAACCGGCAGTGGCAGTAAAACTCTTTTGTATAGGTGTCATATCAGAACTGGATACTGTAATCCGGATGGTTGCAACACCAGCTGGTGCAGCGGCAACACTTTTTGTGGTAGTTTTAGCCGCTGTTGGCGGTTGCTGGGGCCATGTCAGTGCCACGACAATGGAACCTGTACCTTTGGTTGCTGAAGTTCCAGCATCTGTTTGGGTACTTGAACTGTTGCCGCTACATCCTGCGAGCAGTGTGAACATTGTTACAATTGCAAGTGCTTTTATTACGCTGATAATGTTCGTTTTCATGACGGATTCCTCCTTACCATCTGATAGTGATTGAGCCACTGTTGGATATTGCTGTGACATTTAATGAGGCGGCAGAACTGCTTGCTTTGCCATCGTTGACGGTCAGGCTGATTACATAGGCACCTACTACGTCAGGGGTGAAAGTCGGCTTGATTGCTGTTGCATTTGACAGAATAGCGATGCTACCAAACGGTTTTGAGGTAAATGCCCAAATATAAGTCAATGTATCGCCATTGGCATCACTGCTGGCGCTACCATCAAGTGTCACTACGGTTCCTATGACAACACTTTGGGCTGTCCCGACATTGGCAACCGGGGTCGCATTGGCTACAGCGGCTGTAATGCTAACGCTAGAAGCAGAGCTATTAACTTTTCCGTCGTTGACAATTAGGGAGAGAATGTATGTACCTACTACATCGGCTGTGAAGCTAGGTTTGGGGATGGTTGTGCTTGACAGAGTTGCGCTGCTACCATTTGGCTTGGAAGTAAATGCCCATTTGTAGGTCAGTGCATCACTGTTTGCATCACTGCTTGCGCTGCCATCAAGCGTTACTAGACTTCCAATGGTTACACTCTGGCCACTTCCGGCATTAGAAACCGGCGTAGCGTTAGCAACCATGGTGATAGTACCTATATCGGTAGTCTGGCCAGCCTGAATAATTATATTGCTGGATGCTCCTTGGTAAGTCACGGTTCCTGATGCATCCAATCCCTGGGCTGTCAATGTTCGCCCAGTACCAACTTTGACGCCATCAATTGTGCCGGAGCCACTAGAGGCTGGGAAATCTAACTGCATGGATGGTGAAATGTCGGCGGCAGCAATTATGATTCTCACGGTTGTTACGCTTACCGGCATAGACGCAACTGTTTTTTCGGTACTTTTTGCCGTAGCACCCCAGTTCAAGAGCACGGCAATTTTACCAGTTTGCTGTTGAACCACTGCCCCACCAGTGGTCTGGTTGCTTGATTCGCCTGAACCACATCCTGGAAGACCAGAGCAGAATCCGAATACGATGAATGCTGCCAGTATGTTGAAAAGTTTTGTTCTCATGGCGTAGCTCTCCTTTCTCTTCAGTGCTCTTGTTGTGGGCTTTGGTTACGCTTGTCGTTTTTAGGTGGTGCCGGACGATACTTCTCGTGACAGGCTCTAAACTCTTCGTGTGAAGCAGCAGTTTTTACACAGGTTATTTCTGCCTGACTGTTGGTAACTCTTTCCTGTATATGCTGCAGTATTTCTGTCCTCTTCTGCTCAATATTCTTACCTGCACCCTGCGGGTAAATGTTTGAGTCTGCAGCATCTGACTCTATGGCGCATATGAATATGAATGCCGATATAATCAATGGTGTTCTCATACCCCGCCTCCCTTGGATAAATGTGCGGATGATTTATTTTCATCCTGTTGATTACAGGCTAATCAATTACCGCGTAAAGTTGTGTTAAATTATCCGATACTTTTGTAAAGTTTTGTAAAGAGACGGTAAGCCGGTGTGCGGTACCTCCCGTCGCCAGAATCACTTCGTATATCCGAACAGGAAAGAAGAATCCGGCACATTTGACATCTGAATACGATCCGAAAAGATAAATGCAGTACCGTTTTCACGGGTATGATGTGAACGGAGGCTCAGTAACTGCTGTCTCTGGCTCGCATTGAGAGACTTGTAAATCGAAGCAAAGGCTGTTGCATATTCGTAGGAGAGTTCGCCATCCAGCTCACCATAATGTCTGCCGAGCGCAACTATCTCGCGCTCTGCAGGCGTTTCTCCGCGCAGGAAACCTCGTAGTTTCGTAGAAATAGCCCGTCTTACCTCAATAATATCTTTCATCGGTTTGCGCTGCCGTTCCAGAACAGTGGTCAGTCTTAAACGCTGGCTACTGTTAAGCATATCAACTAAGGCTGCACCAGAGTCACCGGTAAGAGAGGTTGATATATCGAAATCTTTTTGCCCCATTGCTGGTAGGTCTTTCAGATAAAACCCACCAAAATATGTGCCGTGTCGTTCAGGGCAGAAATATGTATCTGCCTCCACAGAACCGGCATACCAGCTGAAAAATTCACTGGCAAGGGTCATGTAGCCGACACTGACAAGCTTTGATGCGCCGCGTGGTCTCAGAGTACGGACTTCCTCACGGTCGATTTCAGGCCAGGTATTGAAATCGCCAAACTTCATCTTTGCCAGAGTTGCCTTCTGCTGGCTGGTCATGGACCGTACTAACGCTCCAAAGATAGCTGCACGTTTGTATGCCAACATAGCATCCAGTTCAAACAGGTCTGCTGTATATTTAATAACAGCTTTGCGGTTCAGTCCGGCCGAACTGGAAGGAATTTTTCCGTCAAGCTCCCGATGGAACGCAGCAACCAGCGGGAAGCGTTTCTGTGCGATCTGCTGCACCAACGACTCCTGCTCCCGGGCAGCATCCTCAAACAGCTTGCGCTGTTGCGTTGTAAGCAGTTTCATCACGTTTCCGGCCACCCGGTCCAAAAACATCGGGTTATGCCCTTTTTCAGCTGCATCGATGTCGCGCATGTACTGGAAACCGAAAAAGTCGGCAACCTTGCCAGGAGGTATAAATGTGGAGCTTCCGAAATCACCGGTCATGAAAGCAAGACCACTGAAGGCAATGGTGTGGAGTTGGGCTTGATCGGATATGGCCTGTTCAATGGAATACTGCTGTCGTCCGTTTTCATGTCCACCATCCCGGCGGGGAGGACGGTCTTGTGCGATTACCATCGATGCAGATAGGATAATATTTAGTATGAGGAAAGATATTCTGGTTTTCATTGCGGAACTCCTTATATTTTAAGGTCTTGCGTAGCTCAAATTTAAAGCTGCAGAGCCAAGCGTGATTGATGAAATGGCACTGGTCAATACAGCACCGGTAACCAGATCCGCTGTAGCCGGTAACGATAGAGATTCTGACAAGGCATAGATGGTAAAAGTGTATAGCTTGGCCCCAGGCCCCTGAGAACAAGGGCCGTCATAAACCATAGTTGTCCCGTGACTTCCGGTTCCAGTCATGCCAATGATGGAATTGTTTTTAGGCAGGCTCAACACTGTTGCAGGTATGCCGTAAACCACCCAGTTCCATTTGGTAGTTCCGTCTCCTGGTAGTGTTGTCATCATTATGGCAAACTCTTTAGTGCCAGTCGGTACGTTTGACCAGTACAAGGCTGGGCTCAAACCTTCTCCGTCACAAGTATATTCAACTGGCAGCATGCCGCCATCAATTCCAGCATCACTTTTTAGGAGAAATGGTTCTAGTTGTGCGGCAGAGGTCGAATCAGACGCCGTTGCGGTCACGACACCATCGGTATCGTATTCACCACTGACACTTGATCCACAGGCACACAACAGCAGGCACAAAGCCCATATCATTTTGATTGATGTTTTCATAACATCCTCCTAACCGGCCAGCTCCTTCAGAAACATCTGATACATCAGGTAGCAGAGACTCAACACGCCACAGATAATGAGAGTCGCATACAGCCAGGAAACCATATTTTCAAATAAACTTGTCGCATGTGATTGTTGATGCACTTGCCTCTGGCGGCATAAATCTAAATGCCTGTTTCTGAATGCTGTTGCCATGGCTCACCTCAGACGCTCCGCGTCTTCATCCGCACAGTAAAAGATATATCTGATACGAGACACCAATGATGCCTATTACCCGGCAGAAGATGTTTTCTGCTTTTACTTCCAACGCATTATTATCTGAACAGCTATTCTGGTTGATCTTGAAAAAGTTTTTGTTGACGATCAAATAATTTATCAGGGATGTCATGGTTCACCTCCACTGCCACCATTTGAGTTCAGCATAAGCTGGAGACGCTTTAAGTTGTGTTAAGATGCCAGCAGGTTAAGTAAAGTTTTGTAAAGAGAAGTGCGAAATTCTTTACAAAATTTTACAAACAAACAGAAGGTAACCGTCTATACTGCTATCAAGTTTGAAGATGAGACGTTGGGGGATGCAATGGACAGGATTCTTATAATTGATGACGATTCGGATTTGTGTGATCTTCTCTGTGATTACCTCGGTTCGGAAGGCTTTGAAGTCAGAGCGGTGAATGATGGCCTGTTGGGACTTGAACAGGCGGTTTCCGGACTTCAGGAATTAGTGGTTCTTGATGTGATGCTTCCCGGCATCAATGGCTTTGAGGTACTACGCCGTATTCGTGCCGTTTCAAAAATTCCGGTTCTTATGCTTACCGCCAGAGGGGAAGATGTTGACCGGATTGTCGGGTTGGAGATTGGTGCGGATGATTACCTTCCTAAGCCGTTTAATCCACGAGAACTGGTAGCCAGAATCAGGGCAGTATTGAGGCGTGCGGAAAGCCAGTTACCTGTTCAGGTACAGGCAAGCGTACCGGCTGAATCAGGCAAAGTTATTGTTGGCGACGTGGAGCTCATAACTGTATCGCGAACAGTATTGCTCTCTGGACAAAAAGTTGACATGACGACGGTTGAGTTTGCCATCCTCGAAGCGTTACTCCGACAGGCAGGCCAGGTCGTCAGTCGAGATTACTTGGTCAAGCAGGCTTTGGGGAGAAATCTCACTGCATATGACCGGAGTATTGATGTTCATGTCAGTAGCCTTCGTAAAAAGCTGGGACAACGCAAGGAAGACCCGGAACGCATTAAGACGATTCGCAACATTGGCTATCTTTATTCGATAGAAGCATGAAAAGAGCGATAGTTATGAAATTTCAAGAAAAATTTCTCTGCAATAACTGGCCTTTGCTTTTGATATATGCCGCTGCACTAGGTATATGCGCTCCATTTTTGTTAATGGAAGCGGTTTCGGCAGAAACTCCTGTTTCAGGCGGAATCATTAAGCCTGAAAAAAATGCCGAGGTTGATGTGCGCCCAAGAAGACCGCCACCAAAGGTTGCTGTCGAAGCATGTGGAGGTAAAAAGGAAGGTGATCCATGCTCATTTAACTTTAGCGACGGTGTCCGTGAAGGTGAGTGCATGGCAGGGATTGAGAATATTTTTGCCTGCCGTCCGCATCCTGACAATCGATCTGCGAACGTTGAGAAGTTACGTCCAACAGGAAAGTCGGAAAACGGTAGTCAAATAGCGCCCAGTGAACAGTCCCGTGAGAATTTAAATCCCATACCAAAAGCGGAAAGAGTCCAGCCAAATACAGGGAATGAACCAGCACAAAAGTCTGGTCAAGCTCCTGTCCATGATGTGCCTGCGCCAGCTCGGCCACTTGAAAATCAATTGACAGTGCAAAATGCTCAGGTGCCTCAAAATCCGAAACCAGTTTTGCCAGAAGGAATTATTGATCAGTTAGGACACCACGCCGGCGGTATAGGTTCATGTTTTGTTGCTGCTATCCTGGCTGCAGCGTTAACGTGGCTCGGCTTTTTCAGATACTCAACCATGCCACTTCGACGCTTGCGTAAAGTCACCCAGCAATTAGCAGGAGGTGACCTTTCGGCACGCGTTGGGGAAGGATTGGTGCACCGCAAAGATGAAGTTGCAGATCTGGCGCGAGATGTTGATCGGATGGCCGAGAGAATTGAAAGCCTGGTAGGGGCACATCAACGATTGATCCGTGATGTTTCGCATGAACTCCGTTCACCTCTGGCGCGACTTAATGTTGCTCTCGAACTTGCCCGCCAGTCAGCCGGACCGAATCATTCCGCTCCTTTTGACCGAATCGAGCGAGAGTCTGACCGGCTTAATGAACTGATCGGCCAGCTACTTATGCTGACTAAGCTGGAAAGTGAAAGTGGATCTATAAAAAGAAGTGAGCTCGATATTTCAGCTCTTGTCGCTGAGATTGCTAAAGATGCCGATTTCGAGGCAAAAAATAACAATCGACAGGTTACTGCGGCTGTATCAGAAAAAATTATACTCAACGGGAACAGCGAACTACTTAGACAAGCGATAGAAAATCTGGTTAGAAATGCCGTTCGCTACACAGAACAGGGAACTTCTGTCGAAATATCGATTAAAAAGAAGATGTCAAGCGGACGAAACTTTGTTCACATTGAAGTCAGGGACCATGGTCCTGGGGTTCCAGAGTCTGCATTGTACGATATATTTCGTCCGTTCTATAGGGTCAATGATGCGCGTGAACGCCAGAGTGGAGGCACCGGTGTTGGACTGGCTATATCCGACAGGGCTGTACGCCTTCATGGTGGGAGTCTGCGGGCTTTCAATGCCACAGGTGGCGGTTTGATAATGGAGATGGAACTGCCGCTAATGTAGAGCTCTTTTTTTTACGACATAAAAAATACTGGTTTAAATCTGAACCCGGATTTGAACCGGTGTCGTAATCAGGATTTGAATCTGTGTCGTTAATAAGTTCGAAGTGCGTTTGCCAGGGGACGCCAGTCTTTATTGAAATTGAGTACATCTTGAGGTGTGCTCAATTTCTTTTTTCGGGCTGTGTAGCGTACCCGGTGAACATGTCTGTGAACCAAATTCGAAATCTGACCAATATCGGCGCCGAAGTTGCCCCCACCTAATTCATAACTTACCGATATTACGTTGAGGAGTGGATCAGGTCGGACGCCGATACCGGGTCATCTTTGAATCCGATCCACATAGTACATCCTTTTGCTTGTTTGATAAGGTTCTGATTTAAATTCTCCTTGCGGCTCAGTTGGATAGATCATTGCCATACGAATCCGTACAAAGACGGACTGAAATCAATCTGCACCAACAGACAATTCAATGAATAATAATTTTCAGGAAGATGTGAATAGGGCCTGGCTATTGAATTAGATTCATTGACTTAACCGGGTTAAAATGCCATAAAATGCACAGTTTTAGCCACGTGTCTGACATTGCCTCTCGGAGATCATATGGTGTACAGACAACGCTATTTCAACTACATCGTCAGGAAACTTTCTGTCCTTAAGACAGAAATCGAGTTGCGCGGCAAACTGAATTTTCTCGACCTGCACCTCCATTCAGAAAATTTCTACCTGTATTTCTTCAATGAGTTGTTTGGCTGGCAGTTGCAGAATATGAACGCCTTCAAGGCGAACAGTGAAGGAATCGACCTGATCGACCACGGCAACAAAATTGTCATCCAGGTCTCCGCCACGGCCACCAGACAGAAGATCGAATCGGCGCTTTCCAAGGATCTCTCCCACTATGCCGGCTATGTCTTTAAATTCATATCGATCGCAAAAGAAGCCGACGCCCTGCGCGGTAAAACCTTTGCCAATCCACACAATATGACCTTTGATCCCCAAACCGATATCCATGATGTTGCCTCGATTTTGCGCTACATCAATGTGCTCAACACCGATGACATGGGTCGTATCTACCGCTTCATCAAAAAGGAACTGATCACGGAAGTCGATCCGGTCAAGCTTGAGACAAATCTTGCGGCCATCATCACTATTCTTGCCAAGGAAGATTGGAACAGCGGCGATTCGGCGCTTGAAACCAAACCGTTTGCCATCGGGAAAAAGATCGTGTTCAACAATCTGGATGCGGCCCGAGACATCATTGACGAATACGATATCCATCACAACCGGGTTGCCAGGGTCTATGCGGATTATGACAAGCAGGGTAACAACAAAAGCCTATCCGTGCTGAATGCCATCAAGCAGTTTTATGTAACCCATAAAGCCACATTCAGCGACGATGCCCTGTTCTTCAAGGTTATCGATTGCGTGGCGGAACGGGTGCGGGAAAGCGCCAATTATGCGCCGATGCCGGAAGAAGAGTTGGATCTGTGCGTCAACATCCTGGTGGTGGATGCCTTTATCCTCTGTAAGATCTTCAAAAACCCGGAAGGATATGCCAATGCTGATCCCTGACACTATCCACCCGGAACAGAGCATTTATTACAACGGCGCATTCGTGCTGCAAGCTCTCCGCGAGCAACGCGTCATGGATCTGCTGGATCTGTATCTGGACACCCAAAAGTATCGGCAGATGACCATGCCGGTATTTGTGTTGTGTCTGGATTGGTTGTATCTGTTGAATCTGGTCAGTCTGAACAACCAGGGGAGTGTCGAATTATGTTCCTGAAGTCCCTGACCATTTCCAGTCATGACGACGTCATTCGCCGAATCAATTTCCACAACGGCATCAACCTGATTGTCGATGAGACCGCGAACATTCAAGACACGTCCACCGGCAACAACGTGGGCAAGACCACGGTTCTCATGCTGATCGACTTCTGCCTGTCGGGCGATGCAAAGCAGATCTATACCGAGCCGGAACATAAAAAGCAGGAGTACAAGCTGGTAAAGGATTTTCTGATTGAGAATCAGGTGCTGATCACGCTGGTGCTCAAGGAAGATCTGTCCAAGGAGGATTCGCCGGAAGTCCGCATCGAGCGTAACTTTCTGTCGAGAAAGCAGCGGATACAAAAGTTCAATGGAGTCAACAAGACCGACAACGAGTTTGAAGAGGCGTTGACCAACTTCCTTTTTCCCGATCATTACGGCAAGAAACCGACCATCTGGCAAATTATCTCCCACAATATCCGCTACAAAGAGCTGAGCCTCACCAATACCCTCAGGACGCTCAGCCATTACACCCGTGCCGACGAGTATGAAACCCTGTATCTCTTTTTGCTAGGAGGCTGTCTGACTTGTATTTGAAGTCATGAACAAAGTCAGAAAGCCTGTTTTTTAAGTTTTCCGCGTTTTAGTTCTACTGATTCATCTGATTCAAGTTCATTTGCTATTTAATCAGTTTACGAGGCCGTTTTAGAGGTTTTTACCTGCTCTTTCTAAATCGCTTTTGCCAGAACATGTAGCCGTTTTATGTTCCAGGCTATGCAGACAAGATCCCATTCACCCTGCACGGCTTCAAATCCGCGTAGTAGGAACGAGCGGAATCCCATGACCGATTTGATGATCCCGAATACC
>CAIYDX010000080.1 GCA_903925005.1 uncultured Geobacteraceae bacterium | reverse complement strand
TTTAAGCAAGATTGATTGGAGATAACATGCAACCACAGGAACTTCAGAAGCAAATAAAATCAAAACAACCTCCCACCGTCGTTGATGTCAGAAGTTCGTTTGAGTTCAAAAATGGCCATATACCTGGGGCGATACATGCCCCGACTTGGAAAATACTGTTGCGGTTGGCAAGCATACCTTCAGAGAAGAGTGCGGCACTTGTTGTGACTTGTGAGCATGGACCTCGCGCCAAACTTGCCAAAAGTTTGCTTGGAGCCTTCGGTTATCAGAGTGTTGTCCTTCTGGAAGGGCATATGGCCAGTTGGCGACAAGCCGGGCGTCCTCAAGAAAAATAGTGAGCAGTATATTTATATTGAGTGCAGTCGAGCGACTGCCAAAAGGAGCGTAGTAATGAGAAAGAGTCTGGTAGCAATTCTGAGTGTAGTATCGCTAATGGTAGCCGGTTTAGCTTTTGCAAATGGATCACCAGCGCCAGTCAGTACACCGGAACTCAAGCAGGTAATCGGATCAAATGGGAAAGCTACTCTTGTGTTTTTCCAGAATCCTTATGGACGCCCATGCAAAATGCAGAAAGAGGTTCTTGATAAACTGCAAAGTGATCGTAAGGGGAACTTCAATATCGCCCCGGTAAATGCAATGAAACAAGAAGATCAGAAAGCATTCTACGATTACGGCGTTCGCAGTCTTCCGTCACTGGTACTTGTGGATAAGAGTGGCAAGATTGCTCGCGTATTTGCCCCCGGCATTCAAAGTATTGAAACCCTGACGTCGGCGCTGGATGGACTGAAATGATGGAGGTAAGCATTGTTAATATTATCATGGCCATTGGTGCCGGCTTGGCGAGTGTTCTCTCTCCCTGTGTACTGCCGGTAATTCCGATCATCATGGCAGGTGCAGAACGGGATGACCGTCTCCGGCCATTGATCGTAGTAACGGGTCTTTCAATCTCATTCATGATGATGGGGGCTATTTCCTCTCTCTTTGGGGCACTATTGATTGGCAAAACCAGGTATATCGAGATTGCAGGTGCAACGATAATAATACTGATGGGTTTGATGGTCATGTTTGACCTGAGCATCTTCAAGCGCTTCTACAAACTTTCCAACTTCAGGGTTAAAGGCGAAGGCCGCGTTGGCGGGTTGATACTTGGCATGTCGCTCGGCGTTATCTGGGTTCCGTGTGTTGGCCCTTTTCTCTCTTCCACTCTGACCATGGTTGCTACCAGCGGTCAGTTGTTAACTGGAATCGTATTACTCGGATTCTATTCCCTTGGCTTGGCAATACCAATGTTGATAGTCGGTTATTCATCACAAATGTTACAGAACAAAATCAGGGGTATGCTTAAGCATGAGTCTATTCTGCGTTATGTTACCGGTGGGGTGCTCGTTGTGTTTGGTCTCTACTCTATTTTTATAGGTAATTTTGCTTTCTAAGAACGTCTGGAGAAGAAACACGCCACTGGAGTTATAACGTATGATTGCGGTCGAGCAGACTCAATTCCTTTCAAGTAAAGACAGCATCAAAGATGCGGTAATTATTAAAACACTCGGTCACCCGATTCGTTTGAAGATATTGCTGATGCTTGACAGGAGTAATTGTAATGTAAAACACATTTGGGAATGTCTTGGAATGGAGCAGGCTACTGTTTCACAACATCTGGCAGTCCTGAAAAATCGCGGTATAATAAGTAGCAGCCGAATGGGAGTTGAAATGCGTTATACGATTGCAAATTCCTTGGCGCAGAAGATTGTAACTGCACTCACTAAAAATTGAAAGTAGTTGAAGGCACTATAATTGGAGGTTCTTCTGAAAAATACAAACTGGGATGAACGCTATAGTGAACCGGGATATACCTATGGTACAGATCCAAATGAATTTCTTGTATCTGTGATTAACAAAATTCCGATGGGTAAGGTTCTATCGCTGGCAGAGGGCGAAGGAAGAAACGCTGTTTATCTCGCATCGCTTGGATATGAGGTAACCGGAGTTGATGGTTCAGAAGTCGGCCTTCAGAAAGCGGTGAAACTGGCAACTGCTCGCGGTGTCACATTTACTACTATCCATGCGGATTTAGACAACTTCGAAATACAGGCAGATCAATGGGACGCCATCATCGCCTGCTATTGCCACGTACCCTCAGATATTCGTATTCCACTCCACGAAGCAGCAGTGAGGGGACTGAAAGCCGGTGGAGTTTTTGTTCTGGAGGCATTCAGTAAAGAGCAGCTTGATTATGGCACCGGCGGCCCTCAATCCCTTGATTTACTCATGGCATTAGATGAATTGAAACAGGAGTTAGCTGGGCTTGAAATGATCCATGCTGTCAAAATTGTACGGGAAGTGATGGAAGGAAGCAGGCATACCGGGCTCGCTTCAGTTGTCCAGATCCTGGGCATCAAGCCATGACCTATGTTGACTTGCAAGAGGCTCTTCAGATTCTGGGCCTGAGGGAACGCTCAACTTTGAAGGAAATTAAAGCGCGTCATCGTGAGCTGGTAAAGCGTTACCATCCAGACGCCGGTAGCGTAGATGACCCGGAAACAATCAGAAAAGTGAATGCAGCATATGAAATTCTGCAGAATTATGTCACCGAGTATCGTTTTTCATTTACTGAGGAAGAGTTCTACGAACAGAATCCTGAGGAACATCTTCGGAGACAATTCATGGACGTTCCCATGTGGGGGAAGAGATAAGCAATCTGACTAAGTTTAGCAGGTGCAATTATTGAAAAGCAGGTGCAAAAACTGCACAACGTCCGGACTAAAGTGCTGTCGTAACATCGTATATTGATAATCATATTGGACGGTTATGGATCTGGCACACCATCTGCTTTTATGTGGTCAGGATCACATATATTTGAATGAACAATCATGACTAAAACAAATCGATTGATAATCGGCATCCCACTCTGCTTTACTCTGCTGGTACTCTGGTTCGCCTGGTCAGCGTTTCGCACCGCTCCACCTCTTGCAGCTGAAAACTTGCGCGGGGCAGGTCTCTCGATATCGGCAGCAATAGAACAGCTTGCAGTAGCAGATACCCTACCGCCGCTTCGTGATCGTATGGACGCCATCCCGCAGCTTGTTCGCTATTTTTGTGCACGATTTTCAGCCGCTACCGGTGCCCGTCGTCCAATCGGCGTATCATCAGAAGCGCAGGCGTTTCTCAGGCTACACAGATGGCCCGGTAATGTCCGGGAGTTACAAAATGTCATTGAACGTGGCGTTATTTTGGCCCGTGGAGAGATAACACCTAAAGAGCTTCCACAGGAGTTTTTGGAGCAGAGTGCTTCAGCAGGTGCGAGTGATGGACTTCTCAAGCATCGTGAAAGGGAGACTATCTGGAAAACGTTGCAGCAGTTTAAGGGAAATCGGCGGCAGGCTGCCGAAGCTCTTGGCATCTCATTGAGAACCTTACAGTATCGAATTAAAGAACTGGGGTTGCACATAAAGGAAGAATAATAGCTGTTAAGCTCACTTGAAGAAAGCAACTCAGTACATCATATCCGGCGACACTCTGGAATAGTAATGATTGTTGTCCGGAAAGAGAGCATTGCTCAAAACATACATACTCATGCGACAAGGGAGGTACGTGTCACAGTCTATAATTCTTCATCAGAAACCGATGGAGCAATCCTGACATGAAGACCACATAAGTGCCCAGTCCCTTTCGTCACCTGTAGTGCGAAGAGAGGAGACTGAAGATGACAGAATCAAATGAAAACGTTGGAAGTAAAGCGGTTGGTGGCAAGAAGCTTCATCCTACTCGTGGCAAGCGATATTCGCCAGCCATAAAGCAGGAGATTCTTGGTTTTGCCCTTGAGAATGGTGTCGCATCAACTGCGGTAAAGTACGGGGTCACAGAAACCACTATTTACGACTGGCGCAAGGCTGCCAAACGCAGGGGAAGTGAAACTGGCAACTTCCGTGATGGGCAAGCCGTAGAAGAAGATTCCAAGGTTGAACGTGACAGACGGATACTTGCCATGTGGCGTCAGCACCCAGGGTATGGTCCAAGCCAAATCCGCAACATGCTTAAACGGGGCGGTTTCAGGGTTTCAGTGGGTACGGTGCGGCATGTAATCGAAGAGAACGGATATCTTCCTCCGACGCTCAAACGTAAAGAACGTGTTGGGCGTTATGAGGCTGGTCGTCCCCGTGAACTGTATCATCTGGATTTCTACCACTTCTACATCCATAAGCAGAAGCAGTGCGTGCTGTTTATTGAAGATGACTATTCCCGTTTCATAGCGGGATGGGCGATGGTTCCGACCGAGCAAGCTGATCCGGTGATCGAGAGTTTTGAGCTTGCAGTGCAGCGTTATGGCCGTCCGGAAGGGGTGATGAGTGACAGGGGTTCGGCCTTTCACTCCTGGAAGGGCTTGTCCCGCTTTGAGGCTCTGCTGGAGGAGTATGAAGTCAACTACTACCTGGCGAAAGAAGCGGCGGTAAACGGCAAGGTAGAAGCGCTCAACGCCAGTTTCCAGAAAGAGTGCGTCGAGCAGATTGAATTCATGGACTTGACGGACGCTGCCCGGAGGATTGGACACTGGGTTGATCATTACAACCACCGGCGTACCCATCATGGGCTGGGTGGTTTGCTGGTTCCTGCGGATCGTTACTACGGCGTGGCAGAGCAGACCATGAAACGCATTGAGCAAGGGCTTGGTGCTGATACGCCTGAGCTGACCAACCCGGATAGTCGCGGATTGGATCTATTTCGGGTGGTATCTTATGGCGGTAAATCGCAAATTTGGCTGATGGGGCAGAAGATAATGGGATAATAGTTGGAAAAGGGTGGTTACTGAGGCATTATTCACGTTGCACGACATAAAAAACCTTAAAGGACCACCCTATCCCATATGAATTTATTAGAAGATTGCAAAAACAACAAGCTGACATTAATCGCCACCTACAAACTTGTGCAAGATGCCGCTGAAAGCTTAGGAGTGAGTCTTGATGGGCCTTTAACCAAGATCTGCGAACGAGCTCATATTAACCGGCCACAGGTTTATGAGAAAAAGACGCAGATAGAAGACGCCTTGGTAGAAATTGATCTCTCCGGTCCCGGTCGTCCTGTGGTTCCGGTTTTACCATCAGAGGAAGAGAAAAACTGGCGACTTCGCGAGAAGGTTCTGCGTTTCCGCCTGAACCATCCCGACGCATTGGTGTTTCGTCGTATCAGTGGGCATACCACCTACAGCGATTCATTTATCAGGTTTATTTTCGATTTGCACGATGAGTGGGATGGTTCCAGCGAGCGCTTTTGCGAGCAAGTGGAGATTCCTTACCAGACATTTAGGAGCTGGAGTAAAAAAAACTCGTGAAGCCATATGAGGAGCAGCTACCCAGACCATATTCACCACTTGCAATCGGAGCGAGTGATGATGCTCGCGAAATAGCGGAGGATTATTCGACATGGGGAGGAAGCCTCAGGGACTTTTTTAAATACGAGAGTGCCAAAACGCGTCTGGCACCGACCCCAATTCGCCGGTTGTTGGTCATTCTTGGCATGATTTCCGTCCGTTCCGGCAAAGGGCCGCGTTATCGCGGTGAAACGACAAGATGCCTTCCGGGCAGCATCCTGGTAACCGATGGAAAAACCGTTGATGCCGTTTTTACCGGCACTGGAGAGATCAGGCATTATAACTGGCAGGGGATAATTGATCAGGCAACCATCTGTCACACGGCCGTCGTGGTAACTGACACCGAATCCGCCGATGGCGTTGTCAAAGCCTTCGATGACAGCTGCAAGTTTCTTGGTCGTGCGCCACAAGCCTTGTTGCACGACAATAAACCGATTCATGATGAGCTCAAGCTGCGGGAGCATATTGAAAAAACCACCATAATGATTCCTGCAACTCCGGCTCGCGGAGAGAACAAAGCTGGTATTGAGGGTGAGTTTGGCAAATTTGAACAGGCTGTGGGGACGATCTTTCTGGACGACAGTAGTGAGGATAAGTTGAAAAAATCGGCCGTCAGTGAAATTCTGAGAGCCTACACCGCCGGAATTAACCATGCAGGTCGCTTTGAATTTGAGGGCAAAAGCAGGGAGAGCATCCTGCGAGAAACTTGTCCGGATGCCGATAAGGATCGGCAATTCATTGAGCAACTGCATGCAGATCATACAAAAAAACGGCGAGTCGATATTCTGCCGACCAAGTTGGCAAGCTGGGCGCTTCTGGATGAAGGATTTAAACGATTCGGAATTGCCGACTGCGACCCCATGGGGAAAATCCGTGAATGGCTCGCGGCTCGCTTTACTCCTGAGGCTATCCGCCAAGGGGTGGCCATATTCGGTACAGAATGGGAGAAAGGGCGCCTCCGAAACAACTTGGCTCACCGGTATCTTGTCAAGGTGATTCGGAATTGCCAAATAGAAATTGATTTACGCCGCCAGGAAGAACTGTTGCGTGAATATGCTGAAGTGGAGCGACCCGTTTGGCTTCAGGGACTCGAAGCAGAATATGAGACATTGGTTACTGAATGCGTCGGCACCTCACCGGAAAATGATCTGGCCTTTCAGCTTGGTGACCGTGCAGTATTCGGAGGGTTGATTATTCAACGTGCCTTTTGGGAGGATAAGCTCAAAGCACTTCTCGAAAAACAACGGAGCAAATTCGCCAACGTCTGTAACCATATACGGCGATTGTTTGAAACAGCATGGGAGAATCGATTCGCGCTGATCAGCAAGCTCGTAGCCTGGGAACATCAGCTTACCCGTTGAATGGCCGTTTAATCGAGGGGCCAGTTCAAGTGGCAGGAAAATACTTGGAGTACAGAGCAAGCTGGTTATCCAGAAAAAACGGATTGCTCATGTGCCATCAACCACACAAGATAGAATCAGACAAGCCGTTATGATTAAAAGGATTTGGTACAGAAATTCAGTCTTAAAAGGATTGGATAACTGGAAAAAATGGCTCTTTCTGATGGGCAGATTGAGTCAAACAACCTGAAAGCGGACTGAGATTCTTCTGTGTCTTTCAGTGTCGGGAATTAGAGTTATGAAACTGTTTGACAAGGACA
>CAIYDX010000079.1 GCA_903925005.1 uncultured Geobacteraceae bacterium | reverse complement strand
GGCTCTGGAATCCATGCACTCCTAGCTGCCCGACACTCACAACGGGTGGTTGCTGTGGACATAAGTCCACGCGCTGCCCGTTGTACGCGCTTCAACGTACAAGTATCAGGTGCGGCCAATGTAGAAATAGCGGTAGGAGATATCTTTGAACCGGTTCGTAGTGAGCGGTTTGACCTTATAACGGCAAACCCCCCGTTCGTGCCGTCGCCTCTGAACTCGCTTGGGTTTCGAGATGGAGGCCGCTCGGGTGAAGACGTCCAACAGCGCATCATTGCAGGCTTACCGCATCACCTAGCCCAAGGCGGCATCGCGCAAATTGTCACTGAGCTTGGCGAGCGAGACGAGAACCTCATATCAGACAGATTACGCAGATGGCTTGGCGATGCACCGATGGATATCCTCATCCTTAGATTACGTGAGCATTCTGCGGTTAATTACGCCATAGGGCATGCCCAGGGTGATTATGACTTCGGAGAGTTTCTTGATTCGGTGCATGATTGGGCTGGCAATTTGAGAGCGCAGGGCTATTCACGCATTGTTTCTGTGCTGCTTGTTTTTCAATGGAGTGATCCGGAATCCGGCCCGCCTTGGACCCGTAGCGATGAAGCTCCCCCTCCACTCCGTTACGCCGGAATCGAAGTGGAAAAAAGGTTTAACTCCGAACGCATAACTCGCAGAGCGGATTTTCACGAGACACTTGAACGCAGTCAGTTGTTCCTGGCAGGGCAAATAGGGTTTATCGAGTCGCGGGTGCTTGGCAGTGTTCTACAGGCGAATGCCCAAGCACAACTGTTAGGAACGGCGTTACCAATCATACAATGGCTCGATCCCTCTGAGAAAATTATCCTTGAATTAATAGAAACTCCTAAAAAATATTTGGAACTTCTCGCGCTTGCAGGTGAACTAAATATCGATGAAAAAACAATTTTTGAGGCAGTTAGCTTGCTCATACGTCGAGGACTTGTTCTCTTAATTGCAGACCAAGATTACAACCAACTGAGAGTTTGATCGGTCCTAGCCAAACTGATGCTATTCCAGCGGTCCTATCAAGCTACCTCCAAAGTGCATAAGACCGTAACCGGCATGGACATGGTTACTGGATTGATTAAATCGAGGAGAATATCATGCGCATTACCCAGAATACGACCGCCAATAACACAATATATAATCTTCAGCAGGCAGCTGCCAAAATTAGCCAATTGTCCGATTTGACCGCGTCCGGACAGAATGTCAATACGCCAAGCGATGATCCGATTGCAGCCAAGCTTCTTGTCGATATTGGTGACAAGCTGAAATTAAACAGCCAGTATGACAGCAATATGAGCAAGGCGACAACCTGGTTGAATTACACCAGTACGGTCGTGACCGGAATATCGGATATCATTAACCAGGCAAACAAAGTTGCCGGAACCATCAACTCAGGTAGTTCCGATCCAACCTTACGGCAAAGCGTTCATGATCAGCTTGTTGACTTGAAATCGCAGATTGTCGATATGGCAAATACACAGTACGGTGATCAGTATATATTTGGCGGAGCCAATAATACTATTCCTGCGTTCATTAGCAAGCAGGGTGATTTGGCCAGCGGTTCCAATACAGTGTCAAATGCCGATGTGACTGGTTTGAAGGCCGGCATGAAGGTGTCAGGAATCGGCATCCCTGCCGGCGCCACGATCGGTACTGTCGATGGAACCTCAAATTCTTTTACGCTTGTTGATTCGACTGGAGCGCCGGTAAATGCCACTGCTACAGCAACCGGATCCTCGCTTAATATTTACGCCGGTGACAGTACCCAGCTCGGAATCGAAATCAACCAGAATTCCACCATTTCTCTCAACATCACGGGAGACCGGCTCCTAACTGGTAGTGGCAGCAGCCCGAGTTACGGTTCCACCGATATTCTGACTACAGTCGACAATCTCATAGCAGCGGTGGGAGATAGTTCCACTGCTAGCAATGTGGGAGGGATTACAACAGGAATAACTGCTCTTCAGTCCGGCGCCGAACAGTTGAATAATGCGACCAGTGATATATTGTCCAGAACAACACGGCTTTCCAACTTGACGACTCTTAACGACAACAACAAGAATACGCTGTTATCAGTAGTAAGTAGTGTGCAGACTGTCGATTATAACGCGCTGGGTGTTGAATTAAGCCAGCAGCAGACCGCCTATAGCGCTGCTCTCGCCTCAACAGCCAAGGTGCAGGGTATGTCATTACTCAACTACTTACCAATCGGATAATTATGGGTATCTGCAATACATGATTAATGAGTGGACACCTACTCAACTGAGTTGCATTATGGCTACTGGGTGTTTCCTCGCCCAATTACTAGATACTCTAACTAAAGATCGTCCGGAAGGAGATCTCCGTGCCAGTCTTTTCCTCTGACATTCAATGGATACAATTCAACGCAATGGGATCTCCATGTGCTATCGGATATGTTCCAGAACCCAATAATGACCCGCAAGGGT
>CAIYDX010000078.1 GCA_903925005.1 uncultured Geobacteraceae bacterium | reverse complement strand
TGTGCCCCTCTTCTGGGGGTTGGTTTTTTTCCGCTGGCGCTGACAGCCGCTGTCGGCTATCTCGGGTACAAGGTTTATAAAACTTCACAAAACGAAGAAAGTAAGAGCGCTGCATAGGCCGGATCTACACGGTAGTATTTGATCTTTGGTCAGCACAGGGCTGATATTTTCTATAGCTGCAGCTTTACTCCTGGCGGTTCTGTTCCTTGATCAGAACCGCTTTCCTTCGTCAGTCAAAGGGTGCGATATAACGTATGAAGCGGTTCAATTTAATTGCAAACCCCATGTTCCTGCTGATGATGATCGGCTCGTGTGTCTATGTATTTTTCTTTTATCTTGCAGATGGCCCGGCACGGACAAGAGAAGCTGCAGAAACAGAGGCGGAGTTTGCCCGGCCGGGAGCTCCTCTGACTGCCGGCAATGCCACAACTCACGTGGCCGGAATTGTCATGAAAGAAGATAACCCCTTCAACATCGGCAATGAACCGGGGCAGATGAACGTGCTCAATGGCGGACAGTTCTTCGAACAACAGAACCGGCAGAACCCACCGGCGCTTCAGGAAGTGAATTTACCTGTGCAGCCGGCCAACAGGCAGCGACTCAGTCGTATTCCTGACACGAACGCTCAGTTTGGCTTTGCCGGCCGGAATGTCGTGCCGGTTGCCGGCGGCGCTTTGGGAAAAACCTGGATAGAAGCACACTGGATCGGGTTGGAAGTCGGCCCACTCAATGCGGCGGTTGCAAAAGCCAACAATATTCCTCCGAATGTGGCCGGCGTACTGGTTGATGAAGTGACTCTGGTCTCTGCCGATGCTGGCCTGCTGGCTGGTGACGTTATCACCGCAATTAACGGCACTCACCTCAATGACCTCAAATCGTTCAAAAATGCCACCCGCCAGGTAGCCATGGCAACCCAGGCAGAAGTGACAATTTACCGCCGGGGGATCTTCAAAAAAATCACCGTCACCACACCAGATGAGCTTGGCCTTGCCCAGGTGGAGGGAGCGCCGATGATACTGGCTACCGAACGGGCGCCGCATGGCTATTACGGTCCTTGTGACAGTTGTCATTCCATCGCCCCCGGAACCGCCAATCTAAACCAGATGGCCAGGGACCTGGGAGATGTTTTGGCCACAACCGCTCCAAACATTAAAATGGGGACACCGCCGCCGCATCGTCCCAGAGGTGCTTGTACAAAATGTCACGTACTACTCTGAATCAGCAGAGGAGCTGTATATAATGACAAACGGTGGGTGGCTTGGCGAAATTACCGGCATACTGTCGTTGCTGCTGTTTGTGGTAGCAAATGTCTATTATCCGGCCCGGTTGATAGCCAATCAGTATCGCCCCTGGCCGAGAGATATCGCCATTTTTTTCAAGAAATATCTTGATATCCACATGTGGCTGAACTTCATTGCTTTTGTGATGATGACTATGCATGCTCATTATACCGATGGCCGCAACATATTCCTCTATGCGAGTCTGCTGGTGACCGTCTGGCTGACCTTCGCCGGAATTCTCATGCGTTCCAAGAAATTTTCCAGTGATACCAAGAAACAGATGCGCATGATCCATACTCAGCAAACTGTTTTCTATATATGGCTGGTCGTGTTGATTGTCGGGCATCTGGTCGAATAACTGCTGTACCGGAGAAATTATGGCATTAAATATAGACACCAGCGAATTTCAGTTCTTTCTGCGAGCGGTCACCATAAACATTAAAAGATTAATCAATAAATGCATTGACTTATATAACAGTATGTTCCAGATCTCCCCGGAAAGTGCCCAGGAAATTCATACCGAACGTGGCGACGACCTGATGAAAAAAGGGAACTATGACGGTGCAATTAAGGCATTCAGAAGTGTTTTGCTGACCGACCAGTCCAACGCCGATGTGCTGTTGAAGCTGGGCAGAATTTATACTCTCCGTGGCCTGAACAGCGAAGCTGTGGAAGTGTTACGCACGTTGACCGGTATTGACGAACAAATCCCCGAAGCATTTTATCTGCTCGGATCGGCCTACTTCGCGTGTGACAATAACAGTGAAGCTGAGAATACCCTGAACCGGGCGGTTGCCCTCAACCCCTCATATGCAGAGGCCTATTACAAACTCGGACTCATTGCCGATGCCCGCGACGATCATGATACGGCCATCACTGCCTACCTTAAAACCATCAACATGCGGCCTGACTACATCAAGGCATACCAGAGCCTCGGTTTTGCTTACGAAGCGAAGGGCCTGCGCGACGAAGCGGTTAAATATTTCAAGAAATCCATGGAAATGGAGCAGAGAAACTGCTGATCGGTTGGGTAGCGACTCAAATTATGGGGGGAATATGCCTTTGCCACTTATTCTGTTAGGAGCATCTGCACTTGCAGGTGGGGTTGGGGTCAAAAGCGGAATCACTGCTACATCTCTTTTCAAAAGTTCAAAACTGGAGACCTTACAGGCGGAAAAACGTTATATATCAGCTTCAAAAGAGTTGGACACAACGGAGAATACTGCCGGGATAGCGTTTGAGGTCCTCGGAAATAAAAAAATTGAGATGTACAACAGCAGCCTGATTCCTTTTGTAGAAGCCTTCTCTTTGATTAAAAATGTTGATTACAAGGATGGCCGTATTTTTGATGAGGCCTCGCTCACCGTCACTCAGGCCGACATGCTGACGCTCCTGGATGTTAGTCTGAAAATGAAAGACGTTATCGCGACTGGAGTCGGGTGCCTGGGAGGTGGCGGTTTGACGGTATTAGCAGCTTATGGCGGGACCGGGCTGTTAGGATCTGCCTCTGCCGGAACGGTATTCAGTGGCGCTTCCGGTGCCGCGACAACCACCTCTGCACTCGCATGCATAGGTGGAGGAGGTATAGCCACCGCCGGTGCGTGCGTCGGAGGAGGCACTATGGCGGGCGCAGCCGGCATGGCAGGTGCGGCAGGGAGCATGGCCGGCGTTGCCGGAGGAATGGCGGGAGGCATGGGATTTGGTGGTGGTGCCGGAGCTGTGGCTGGAGGCATGGGAATGGGTGGCGGAGCCGGGGCAATGGCAAGCGGTGCAGCGGGATGCATGGGAACGTGTGGCGGAGCCGGAGCGATGGCAGGTGCCGCAGGCACGGCCGGCGGTATAGGTGGCGGTGTCGTCAGCGGCGTTGCAGGAGGAGTTGCCGGCGGGACGGTTGGTGCCGTAACCGGGGGAACCTTTGCCGGTATGGCAGCCCTCGGCGGGATGATCGTCGGTCCATTTCTGGCAGTTGGCGGAATGGTGCTGGCGTCAAAAGCAAAAAAGGCCAAAGCGGATGCTGCGACCAACATTACAATGGTAAACGCCGCCGTTGAACAGATGAAGAATATGCAGGTTACAACGGGTGCACTCTTTTATCGTGCATACGCGATACTTTCGGTTCTTTGCAAGCTTGAGGAGCGCTTCACCCCGTTACTGGCAAAAGTGCAGGGACTTGTGGCAATCTCTCCTGATTACACGTCCT
>CAIYDX010000077.1 GCA_903925005.1 uncultured Geobacteraceae bacterium | reverse complement strand
CTTAAAGGTCAAGGCATGACTATCTTTCTGAATTCACACCTACTGTCGGAAGTCGAAAAAATATGCGATACAGCAGCCATAATCAACCGTGGCAAGCTATTAGTAAAAGACTCAATTTCCGCCATTGTCAAGGACGGTGAGACGCTGGAAGATGTGTTTGTAAGACTTGTGAAAGGTTGACATGGAAACTTTGAAAGTGTTTGCTCCCATTAGAAGGATTATTAAATATACGTTTGTTGATGAAATGCGGCATAAAAGTTTTGCCATCATGTTCGTTATCTGCGCCATAAGCGTATTTCTTGTTCGTGGCTGTTATCAAGGCAATTACATGGTGAACGGAAGTTATCTTGATGCCGGAACCGTTGTCAGAGCCTTATCGAAGGTGACCTTCCACATCATAGGTGCTGGCGTTATGGTCATAGCGGCCTTACTTTCGATGCGAATATTCAGGAACGACCGGAACGAGGGGATGCTATCGTGTGTTTTATCCAAACCGATTGCCCGGTGGCAGTACGTTACAGGAAAGATCGTTGGATTATGGGTCTTATCGGTGCTATTCATGTTCATCTTGCATAGCATTGTCTTCCTGATCACATCCATCAATTTAAAGATTTTCATGCCGGAATACCTCGTTGCCTCACTGTTATGTTCTATCAACCTGCTCTTTGTGGTTATTGCTGTGCTTCTCTTGTCGCTCCTGATGCCCGATATCGTCGCTTTTCTTTGTGTTCTAGGTGTCGGTGTCGTTGGTTTTCTGGGCGACGGTATAGCTGCTACCAGCCACAGTCAAATGGCGCAAGCGATAGTGCAGCAATCGGCTACAAGTCCACAGTCAGACTTGACATGGTGGAAAATTGTTTATTATTTATGGCCAAAGCTCTTAGGCGTTCAACAGTTAGCCTCTTCGTTGATTGAGAGCGAATCATTTTATGGATTCGGCTCTCTATATCCACTCATCAATGTCCTTCTTTACTGCCTCCTTCTTGGCGCATTGCTTTTCAAGCGTTTTAGGGATGAAGATATTGTCTAGATTTATGGGATGATTGATTGCGACTGATCATCTGCTACAGACTGCTTTAAAATTAGCACTTCGACCAACCAATATACTTACAATAATTCGATTTAATATACAGAGGAGTAACAATGTTCAACAACTGGCATAGTCTGATAAAACCAACTCAACTTCAGGTCGAAAACGAAACCCTTACCGCTACTTATGGTAAATTTTGTGCTGAACCATTTGAAAAAGGTTTTGGAACTATACTCGGCAATTCACTGAGACGTGTTCTTCTCTCGTCTATTCAGGGTGCCGCAATTACCTCTTTGCGAATCAAAGGTGTTCTGCACGAATTCTCGGCAATTCAAGGTGTCACTGAGGATGTTGCCGAGATAATATTAAACCTGAAATCTGTCCGGTTTAAACTTCACTCTTCTGACCAGGCAACTGTACATATAAAATGCAAAGGAGCCGGTGTTATCACTGCTGGTAGTATTATTACCGGGCATAATGTTGATGTGATGAATCTGGACAAATACATCGCTACCTGCGGAAATGACGCTAACCTCGATATAGAAATGACTGTAAGAACGGGTCGCGGGTTTGTACCTGCTGAGCGCAATCGTGCCGGAAACGCTCCAGTTGACACCATCGCGATCGATTCGATCTATACGCCGATCAAAAAAGTCAATTTCTCGGCTAGTAAATCAAGTGATGGACAGGTGACCGATTTTGACAGGCTTAATCTTGAGGTTTGGACTGATGGAAGTGTCACTCCTGAAGACGCTGTTGCCTATGCCGCTAAGATTCTGAAGGAACAGTTAACCATATTTATTGACTTTGATGAGGACTACGTCCCGACAGCAGATGAAGATAATCAAACAGCTAATACAGACTTGGATGAATACCTGTATCGCAAGGTTACTGATTTTGAGCTGTCGGTCCGGTCTGGCAATGCTCTTAAAAACGCCGGAATTAATATTATTGGCGAGTTGGTAATCAAGACAGAATCAGAAATGCTGAAGACGAAGAACTTTGGTCGAAATTCACTAACCGAAATAAAGGATCTACTTGCCGGTATGGGGTTATCATTTGGGATGAAGATCCCAGATTTTCCGAATCCTGAGTTGATGGAACCGTTGGATGATGAATCCGCTAACGACGAGGAGTAGAAATATTACCCTTCAACAATATATTCGAGACACTCATGGAACCAACAATCGAAAAGATAGCCAATTATCGGCGCTGGTGCACTGGGGGCTGTTTACGGCAGCATTTTCTACGAAATGGACCCCAATTCGGTAGCCTTCATAGCGAACGGAGAGCGATATGACGCACTTGAACAAAATGGCGTCATCGTAAATGGCAAGCGCTATTTGATTCCCGTAATGAATTCTGGAGAGTCCATATCCGTCGGCCTCGTTATAGTGGCTGTAAAGCATCATCAATTGGTTGATACTATCAGCGACATAAAAAAGGCTGTTGGCGAGCAAACTATAATCCTTTCCGTTATGAATGGGATCGACAGTGAAGAACGTATAGGTGCTGTTTACGGAATGGATAAAGTTGTTTACGGGCTGACTCTTGGGATGGACGCTGTTAGGGTACATAACTCCGTCAACTACAGTAATCAGGGTCGTATTCTTTTCGGTGAAAAGGACAATAGCAATTTGACAGATCGGGTTAAGCGTATCAGTGAACTGTTCAATAAAGCCGGAATCGCATATACAGTGCCACAAGATATGATCCGCAGTCTCTGGTACAAATTTATGATAAATGTCGGAGCCAACCAGACTTCTGCAGTCCAAAGGGCGACCTATGGCACTTTAAGATTATCTTCCGAATCAAAACAGCTTATGGACTCGGCGATGCGCGAAGCCATATCAATAGCAAAGATAATGGAAGTAGCTCTTTCTGAAGATGACATCGATGAGTGGTACAAGGTGCTTGATACACTGGGCTCCGATGGGAAGACCTCAATGCTTCAGGATGTTGAGGCAGGTCGTCAGACTGAGGTTGATATGCTTGCAGGTACAGTGATTAAATTGGGGAAACGACACAGGGTTGCTACGCCTGTCAATCAGCTACTCTTTGACGAACTGAAACGGATAGAGCGTACTTCCGGGGAGCAAAGCATATGAAAAGTATCTGCCTTTTGATAGTGCGCAGACTGATCTTCCCCATACTCATAATTGGTAATCTTGTTAGCTGTGCAACAAAGGACTATCGCACTGCAAGCCGTGAATCGGCCGGTATTGCACCGAACCCCAAGACAAACCATGAAGCAGTCGTTCAAGTCTACGGAGCATCTACCTGGGGTTGGCGAGGCTGGTTTGCCATACATACCTGGATAGCAACCAAACCGGTTGATGCAACGTCATATACCGTCTATGAAGTCATTGGATGGCGGCAGCATAGGGGCTTACCAGCAATGCGTATTGAAAAAGATTTACCTGACCGCTATTGGTACGGGGAACGTCCTCGACTACTTAAAGACTTTAGAGGGGAAGTCGCTGATAAGCTGATTGCTGCGGTTGACAAAGCTGCAAAAAGCTACCCTTGGCCCGACACATACAGAGCATTCCCTGGACCTAACAGCAACACATTCACCGCTTGGATTGCCAATCATGTTCCAGAACTTGGATTAGAACTTCCGTTTTCTGCCATTGGTAGTGGATATTCAGAAACAAAAAGTGACTAGATCCATCATACGTTAACGTGTACCCGCTTTTCATGATTGATAGAGAATTTTCGGTGGGCAGTCGAGGTGATTTTGTTCAACCCATATTCACAGAAGAGCGCTCAACGCATTTCTAATTGGGCGTTCGCTGTATTTGTTCTGCTGGTTGTAGTCGTGCTTATTTGGCTTATAATTACAAACTGCTTTAATTGACTGAAGAGGTATAACATGCTAGAAATTAGTGGATAAATCACTTGGAGATACAAAATGGAAAATGCAAATCTTATCAAACGTTTTAGAGAAACATACACAGAGTTATCGGCTAATATGAGTGATGACCAAGTCCTTCACTGGCTTGAGCATCATGATGAAGAATATGAGTTCTTGTTAATAAACGACGGAGTGTTGAGCCAACACCAAGAAGCAGTTAAAGATGAGGGCGCACTATCTTCCAGAAGAAGTGTCCAAACTTGATCTATACCTGGCAATCGATATCTGCAGCGAAAAAACTGTAAAGCAGATCATTAAAGGTATCAACTGGCTTTTCAAGCCGGAAATTAATTACGTTACAGATTTCTTATATTTTGAGTTTAATTGTGGGACAGCTTCTCCTCGGTAATATATTTCAACATTTCTCTTACTTGATTAAATTTATATGGTTTGCTGATTGACCCCGCATCATCAATGGAAATCCTTGAGCTGACTTCGGCATCGCCAAAACCGCTGGATATAATTAGCGCTGACCGCTCTCTTGCCGCCTACCTCAGTGACCTTCTGGAGCCAACATACTGGAAAAACGCAATCAGATGAAACTCGTCCTTGTCATATCCCTTCGGAAATCCCCCCACTCGTCCGATAGCTTTTAGAGTGCGCAGCACCTCTTCGTCCAATATTTGGGAACCGGAGCTCTCAAGGCGCTGAATGTTAGTAATTTCACCCTGTCGGTTGAAGGTGATTCGAACTGGCGTGACACCTTCTATGCCATTCATGGCGGCTTCCTGCGGATAACGCCAGACACCGTAAATCGCGCCTTCAAGGCGGTGTAGGAACGAACCGAACACAATATCATCGCTTTTGAGAAAGCGGGTATCACCCTCGGCTATTTCTTTTTCATATTTGTGTCTATAGCTATCTTCAAGTTTTGCCAAACGGCCAGCACCGGGGAATAACTGCTGGATTGATGACGTTTGCCGCACATCCTGCCCTTTAGGTTTTAGAAGGCTACCCACTGAAAAGCCGGGAGTGATTTGAGGAGTTACTTGTGGTGGACTAGTGGATGGTTTGGCTGCAGGTGTAGAAGACACTTCTGTTGATGGCACGGCCTGTTTCTTAACAGCCTCGAGATCATGTGGAAAATTGCCACGTAGAGTGCTTTCCTTGGGGACTCGTATGCGCTGTCTCAAACTACGCTTGACCTCTTGCTGATGTTGTACAAGCGCCTGTTTTGGTGCCTGTTTCTGTTGCAGATCGATAAAAACCGGTTCTTTGGAAGGTTCATGTGGAGACACGGGTAAATAATAGATCCCAGCAATCACCACCAGATGCAGAATAAGGGAGACGCATAGTAAATATAAAAAGGTTTTTTCAATAAGTCGATCGGACATGGAGTGAGGTCGTTTTTGCAATTAACCTAAAAACGGCGGTTGGCTGAGCGTTAGCCGGTTGCCGGTAGCATTTTTGGTGTAGGCAGAGGTGGCAACGACGCCAGCAATTTTCTGAATGCCCTCTGCGCTATGAGTCT
>CAIYDX010000076.1 GCA_903925005.1 uncultured Geobacteraceae bacterium | reverse complement strand
TGAAAAGAGGCATGGTACAGGTTGTAGTCAGCGCCGTGCCAAAGATTACCCGAGGTGGGTGAATGCTCTTGAAAATGGGGTGGGTGAATGCTCCTGAAAAATCAGGGGCTCAGGTGGGTGAATGGTTCTGAAAAATGACAAGGTGTACTATCGTGCGCTATTGGATGGCATCAAGTCCAGATGTCGCCTACAGAGCAACCGGAAGCTAAAAACCACAGATGATCTAGAAGCCGTAACAGCTCAACGGATTGCCGTGGCAAAAGCTAAGAAGAAGGGGAAACCCGCTCCGAAGCGTGATCGGTTGTTGGGGGATTTAGAGCCGGTTGTTCAAAGACTCAGAACAGAGGGACTGTCCTGGGAGAAAATCAGTGACCATCTGGCAGAGTTTCATAAGTTCCCTTGTGGCAGGAGTGAACTGCACAAGATTTTCAAGGGCCGATTATAAAGTTGCAGGAAAGTGGCATGAGATATAACAAATTGCTCGGGTACTTTCCTGACTTATCGAAAGCCAATCTCTTGCTCTTAATTATAAGCAGTATGTTCTATGGTAAAACTGCTAAAACTAGAGGATGCTCTTGGCTCGTAAGAAGTGTGGTTTTCGTATTTGGCAAGCCAATAAAAACATCAAGTCCGCGCCCGGCTTGGCCGATCGTGCGGTTACTTAAATGTCAGTATTGATTGCCAATGCATGGAATATATGATGTGGAAGCGCAGATGCACCACTCCCTTGGATGTATTGCTAGTCGCGCCAGAAGGCGGGTAAGAGTCTCGAGTCATTAGATGACTGAGAACTACGCCGTACATGAACAGGTCATGATCGGTTGTTACACTCGTTTTCCTGCACCAAAGGTGCTGTGGAATCGGAGTGCGGAAAGTTAATAAAGTTATCGGTACAAAGTTTCGAAAACTTAATGGCTCAAACAAAATTTATTTTATTCTAAGGAATTAGTAGCAGATTTCTGCATAAACTACATCGTTCAACAAAATTGAAAAGCTCATATTCTCGAGTTGACCCAACATTTTTTCGCATTGAATTAAGCCGCCTCTACAAGGTAGTTGTCTGCTTGAGTTTGCCAGTATGACACATCGTTAGAACGAGAATAATTTTTATATCGAGGCGTTTCAATGAATGCAGCGGTTTCTTTGAAAGTGGCCACACTTATCCACCCCAAAGGCGAAACCCGCTTCATACTGGCGAGCCTCCCTATTATGGCCAACATCAATCCCTATATTGAGACTTGGTTCCATCAGATTGCCTCAGCAACCTTTTTTTGAGGAATTGCGTGAGCAAACTCATCGATAATATGTTTTCCACTTACAACGATAGTCAGCCAATGAAGATAGTGACTGGAATGTTCGAGGAGTTCTGGCATTGTTATGAATATTGTGCTTGCAGCTACGGTGATTGCTAATACTATGTATAATTTGAACATTTTTAAACTCCCTGATGGCGCTCTTAGAATTGATTTCTTGTTGATGTATATAGTTATACAGTACATACTGTATAATGTCAAGAAAAAAAAGCAGCTGAGGGAAGAATAAGTGATTTTTTAGAAAAGCTGGTTTAAAGCTTGTTCATTCACAGTGAGATACTTGGTTAGAAGTCTACGTAAAGTTTCAGACTTGGTAATACCTTCCCGTGCTGCGATGATCCCAAGCTTTTCTATGTCCTCTCCTTCAAGATAGATAACAACCCGTTTCGACTTAACACCTTCACTAAACTCTTCATCCAAACTGGAATCACCAAACTTACGGATAGCCAATCTGGATAGGCTCGACATATTAATACCCGTCTCCTTCAGCTTAGCGATTACGCTGTGCTGTAAAAGAGTTAAGAGAATATTTATTTCCTTTTTGTTTATGTTTCGCATGGGTACAGTATATACAGTATGGATGCAAAATTCAACAACTAATTGAGTTCTGTCGTTCCGAAATTTAGTTGTTCATTAGAGACGCTTCCTGTATGCTCTCGAAGCAGTATTAATTTGCAGTTTTTTATAAAATAAATCAGAGCAACTTTAATGTTGTCGATACTAAACGGCTGTAGCTTATTGCATCAAGTTAGATAGTGCCCGTACCGGTTTACCCTGACATCCTTCCGCAGTCCCGCGTATAACAACTATGTCAGCATAGGATAGTTCGTTCACCACCAAGTAAAACGAGTTTTTTTCATTCCTCCTGTTCCACGAAATGACAATTATGAGATGTATTGCCTTATGAGCAGGATAGGTACGTTAGCGATATATCTATATGCTGTAATGTTCCGAAAAATAGGTAGTTATACATTGAATATTATATGTATAGCAGCATTGAACAGTGCTTGTTTTACGATGGGTTCCTTCCACGAAGCGTTTGCCGAGACTGAAAAGGAAGATGCCGTGCCGCAATTCGCCATCAAACATTTCACTCTGGAAGGGAATACACTTATCGACCCGCTGCAGGTGGAGAGAATGCTTGCACCCTTTACCGGACCTCAGCGCGATTTTGCCGATGTACAGCAGGCCATGGAACAACTGGAGAAGGGGTATCGAGACCTTGGGTACACGATGGTAACGGTTATTTTACCGGAACAGGAGCTGACTAAGGGCGAGGTCCGGATTCAGGCGATCGAACCCAGGATAACGGCGATAAATATTGATGGCAACAACCACTTCAGTCGGGAGAACATTCTCTTAAGTCTGCCTACCTTGAAGACCGGCTTTACTCCCCTGATGAACGCGATCTCCGAGAACCTTCGGGCTGCCAATGAAAACCCGGCCCGGAAAATATCACTGCAGTTCAAGGCGCAGGATAATCCGGAGGAGTTGCATGCCGCACTGCAGGTCGCGGATCAGAAACCGTGGAAGGCGACCATCAGCGGTGACAATACTGGCAGCAACGCTACCGGACTTTATCGAGTTGGTCTTGGAATTCAATATTTCAACCTCTTCAATCGCGATCACGTTGCGGCTCTGCAGTACACCACCTCCCCAGACCATATCGATAAAGTCAATATCTTCAGCGGTTCCTATCGACTGCCGTTTTACAAGCTGGGGGATACTCTGGATGTTTTCGGCGCCTACTCCGATGTGGACAGCGGCACTTCCCAAGTCTCCGGCACCGATATCAAGGTAAGCGGTAAAGGAATAGTCTCCGGCTTTCGCTATAACATGAACCTGCCCAGATCCGGCGAGTACGAACAGAAGCTGACCGGCGGCATAGATTACCGGCTGTACGATAACAGTGCCATTATGGCCGGTAACGTGACCAATCTTGCTCATAGCGTGGTGGCTCATCCGTTGAGCCTCACCTATGGCGGGGTCTGGACAACGGAGCCGCTCGTTGTTGATGGCTCTCTGGGTCTCCTGTACAACATCCCCTGGGGCGGACAAGGGATGCAGGCCGATTTCGCCACGGCCCGCAGCGGGACCGAGGCCGACTATATCATCGTGCGTTACGGCCTGAATTTGATGCTGCGTCCCGGCGCCGACTGGATGGTTCGCGTTACTACCACCGGCCAGTACACCCCGGACCGGTTGATCCCCGGAGAACAGTTCGGCTATGGCGGCTCGGCGGGTTTGAGGGGGTATCAGGAACGTGAAGAATCATGGGACGCCGGTTTCAGCGGCAGCTTCGAGGTCTACTCTCCGGATATTGCCGTTCTGATGAAACTCGCCAATTTTCAGTTCCGCCTGCTTGGCTTTTTCGATGGCGGCACCGGCTACAACCTGCGGCCGCAACCTGGCGACCTTGTCGCAAATTCATTGATGAGCATCGGAACAGGTTTTCGCTTTGGGATCGGTGATACTTTCAGCTTCAGTCTGGATTGGGGTTACGCGCTGGATGACTCTACCCAAACCAAACGTGGCGGTAACGCATTCCATTTCAAAGGGCAGTTGTCGTATTAGCAAGCTTACTGATCCTGTTAATCGGAGATAGTAAAATAGTATAAGGTGGCCACCATGAATCGATCGTGACAGCTCCATTCAGACTTACGCGGAACCAGAGACGAATCGCTGCGGCGTTCATGCTGATATCCTTCCTGCCGACTGCCGTTCTTGCCATTCCCACAGCACCCCAGGTTGTCAGCGGCACTGCCGCCATCAGCACCAGCGGCAACGTCATGTCCATCACCAACTCGGCCAATGCCATTATCAACTGGCAAGGTTTCTCTATTGGCAACAACGAAACAACTCGTTTCATCCAGCCCTCGACGACAAGCGCGGTACTTAACCGCATTACCGGCGGCGATCCTTCCGTAATCCTCGGTGCCCTGCAATCGAACGGCAAGGTGCTGCTGATTAACCCGAACGGCATCCTGTTCGGCTCCAACTCACGCGTTGACGTTGGCGGCCTGATCGCTTCCTCCCTCGGTATCAGCAATCAGGACTTCCTGTCCGGCAAGATGAACTTCAGCGCCGGACCGATCGCCGGAAAAGTCGAGAACCAGGGGGCCATCACGATCCCCGGCGGCGGCCAGGTGTATCTGATCGCTCCGGATGTTGCCAACAGCGGCATCATCACCGCCCCGAACGGCAATATATTGCTGGCAGCTGGCAATCAAGTGCTGATGTTTGACAAAAGCAACCCGGAAATTGCAATGGTGGTCAGCGCCCCGGAGCATCAGGCGATCAACCTCGGCACGCTTGTGGCTGATGCGGGGCGGGTCGGGATATACGGCGGCATCGTGCGCCAGTCTGGACGGGTCAGCGCGGATAGTGCAGTGATGGATGCCAGCGGGCGGATTTTTTTGAAAGCCACCAAAGAGCTCTCCGTTGAGGCGGGGAGTGTGACTACAGCCAACGGTGTGCAGGGTGGCAACGTTACGATGCAGGCCAGCGAAGGGATAACACTTGTTAGTGGCGTTGTTGAGGCCAAAGGAAGCACCGGTAAAGGCGGTGCCGTTCAGATACTCGGCAATCAGGTAGGAGTCATAGACAACGCTACCGTAGATGCATCCGGCATCACCGGTGGCGGCACGGTGCTTGTGGGCGGCGACTATCAGGGGAAGAACGCTGATATTCAGAATGCTCAGGCCACCTACATTGGCAAGGAAACAACTATCAAGGCCGATGCCACCGATAACGGCAACGGTGGGAAAGTCATTCTCTGGTCGGACAACGCCACCCGCGTCTATGGTAGCATCAGCGCCAAAGGAGGAACAAATGGAGGCGATGGCGGCTTTGTGGAGACGTCCGGGCATTGGCTGGATGTTACTAATGCCGCCGATGTCAGTGCTAACAGGGGGCACAGTGGCATCTGGCTGCTTGATCCTTACGATGTTAACATCCAGGCAAGTGCCGGTTCGCTTGATAGCTTGACTCCCAACTTCACAGCTAATGCAGATTCATCAACCATTTATAATTCCGTAATTCAAAATGCGCTGGCTGCTGGTACATCCGTTGTCGTTAGCACCAATACATCGATCATCGGCGCACAAACGGGCAACATCACCGTCAGTGCACCCATAAGCTCTTCTGTTACCGGAACCGGTACAACCCTAACCTTCGATGCGATCGGCAACATCGCCATCAATCAGCCGATAACCTCGACGGGTAACTCGCTCAATCTTGCACTGAATCATGGTGCGTCCGGTAGCGCAACACTGGCGAGCACTCTTTCGCTGGCGGGAGGCAATGTGGATGTGGGCACCTATGGCTCGACCGGCATAGTTACCTCTTCCGTAGGTACTTTAAACGTTACAGCCGGCGCGACTGTACTGACGGGAGCCTTGACAGCAAGCACATTGGGGATATCGGGTGGCTCACTTACCCTTAATGGAGCAGCGGCGACGACACTGAACTCGGTGAATTTGACTGGCGGCACGCTGAGCAATACGTCGCCGCTGAGCATTGCTGCCTTCAATATGACCTCGCCATTCCAGGCGGCAGCGACAGGCACGCTGGCAGGAACCGGTGCAGTCAACTTCACCGGTACGAGCGCTATTACCGCAACCGAAGCACTGGCGACCG
>CAIYDX010000075.1 GCA_903925005.1 uncultured Geobacteraceae bacterium | reverse complement strand
TCCAAACCCACTGGAGATGATGATAGGAAGCTCCGGCTTGATCATTTTCAACTTCTGGAACAATTCATAACCATCCATGACAGGCATTCCCATGTCCGTCATTACTAAAGTGATGTCAGCAACATATTGTATATAAAGATCTAGCGCCTCCTTGCCGTTTGCAGCTTCAATAACGGTGAATCCAAGTTTTTTCAGCATGGTTTTTGCGAGCATCAAAACATTTAGTTCATCCTCAACCAGCAGGATCGTGCCGCTCCCTTGCCACGGTCCCGATGGGGATGTTTGTGCCAAACTGTCCTCTTCCCTGGGTTCTCTGGTCTGGACAGGCAGATAGATTTTGAATGTTGTACCCACTCCAGGTTGGCTAAAGAGCTGCAAAACTCCCTTGTGGTTTGCAACGATGCCAAGCACTGCAGACATCCCGAGGCCACGCCCGGTAAATTTGGTAGTATAAAACGGTTCAAATAATCTTTGCCTGGTTTCATTGTCCATGCCGCATCCGCTATCGGTGACTTCCAGGCAGGCATATACTCCGTGCGGAATAACTTTGCCTTTATAATCCTTCTCAGTTTTATCTGCCTGGATCGCGTTTTCGTCAGTAATACTCGAATTTCACCTTGATCTTCACCGATAGCTTCTGATGCATTGATGATCAGATTCATGACAACCTGTTTGATCTGGGCGGCATCGCCATGGAATATCGGTATACAGGGTGAACAGTCAACCTTGAGAGCCGCATTTTGAGGAAGGGTCTTACTCAGCATGTCGACCATTTCAGTCACGAGCGACCACAAATGGACCTCAGTCTCCATAATTATTGCTTTTCCCGCGTATGCCAGCATCTGTCGACAAAGTTCTGCACCACGTTCAACGGCTTTTTCCATCACGGGAATGTGATCCTCAACATGTTCAAAATCCATCTTAGCCAGAGAACAATATCCCATGATGATAGCCAGGATATTGTTGAAGTCGTGGGCAATTCCACCAGCCAACACCCCGAGGCTTTCCATCTTCTGGGCATGCAGCAGTTGGCGTTCAAGGCTCAGCCGCTTTTCCTCCATATATTTTCGCTCTGCTTCACGAGCTAAATTATCAAGCGCATAGCTGATATCTCTCGACATGTCGATCAGCAAGTTGCGGTTTGTCTCGTCAAATACCTCAGTTTCACCGGAATACATGGTCAGCGCGCCGACTGCTTCACCATTTTTAAAGAGTGGCAAAGAGGCTGATGCGCGAAAGCCATAATCCTTTGCACGCGCATGCCAGGGAGATGTGGTTAAATCCTCCTGAAAATCCTGGCACCACACCGGATGTTTTTCGCGGATAGCAACGCCGGTTGGACCTTGACCGTAGGAGCTCTCGCTGCTAACTGAAATTTTTATGTCATTCAGATATTCATTACCAGAGCCGCTATTTGCTACTATCTTGACCAGTCCGGAAACAGTATCAACAAGACCGATCCACGCCAGCTTCATGCCGCCAAATTGTACCGTGGCCTGACAGATTTGCTGAAACAGATCCTCCTCGTTTTTGCAGTGCACCATAGCTTGACTGCATGTGCTCAAAGCCGCATACAAGTTGCTCAGGCGTTTAATATTATGCTCCGCCTGCTTTCGCTCCGTAACGTCCCTGATTATTACGACCGTACTGAGATCGTTGTCTCTCCTGTAGGTCGAGACATTGACCTCCATGGGGAACTCCGTCCCATCCGTTTTCAGGCCAACTGTCTCATACGTTGATGGCACAGGCTTACCTTCTGCGCGCAGGGTTATGTATTTAAGAATTTTATCATGTTCAGAGGGGGCAATCAGGTTTAATATAGGTAATTTACTGATTTCGGAGGGATCTCCGAGACCGAACAGCCGCCGATACGATGGGTTTACAATAACATGCTCTCCCTTGCGGGAAACGCCTATCGCATCTGGAGATGCTTCGAAAATTGAACGCGCAAGCCCATCAGTTGCCATGATTTCTTCATTATGCTTTTGTTGTGTCAAGTCGGTAATTACTAAACTTAGACCCCGATTGCCCAAAAGGTCGTACGCATGACAAGAGATGAGTATCGGTACGAAAGTACCCGTTTCAGTAACCAAGCAGACTTCTATTGTGCCATCTTGTTCCAGACATTTTTCCAGCCAAGCTATGAAACGGCAATGGTCTGTTAGAGAGACATAAGAGACAAAAGGTGTACCGACAACTCTTTCAAGAGCAATCTGCAACAGGCCTGCCAATCGTCTGTTGCAGAAAAGGATGGTGCCATCGACAGACAGTGTGGCGGCACCTTCGTTCATAGTCTCTACCAGAATCCGGTACGGTGTCTCGGCCCCTTTGAGGGTGAAAACCTGATCTCCGTCGTCACCGGATACCACAAATGCGTCCACTTCACCCGTGCCGATGGCGTATAGTGTCTGTTGCGCCTCTTCAAGACGAAATCGAAGGTACTCAACCTCTGTCAGTTCCTTGTTGTCCGGTTTGTCTGCAATAGTCATGTTCATTACCTCTTCGTACTTACGTCCAGCCCCTGAAGAATCCGCTCCGTCTGCGACATATCACCGATAAATCTTCGCATTGGCAACGGCAGTTCTTTGACCAGGGTTGGTGCAGCTACGATCTGCCGCTCCTTGGCAAGTGCCGGTTGCTGGTAGATATCGATTATCTCCATGTTGCAGCGTCCCGTCAAATACTCGGAACAGATTTTTCTGACATTCTCAATGGCTCGCAAGGAATTGGATGTCATACCACTCACGTAGAGTCGAAGAACATAGTGGTTCTTCTCCTTCTCACGAAGGGCACTCTCTAACGTATCTATCGCATCAACAGGATGTGAGAAATCATCTACCGTTTTTTTTGTTTTCATCGCAACACCCCATTATTTCAAGTCAGTAGAGCGGTTTAATGTCAAGTCCCACCAGGACGCGCTCGGTGTTGGATAGATCGCCGATGATCTTTATCATCGGCTCAGGCAGTTGCCTTACCAGGGTAGGAAGAGCCAATATCTGATCACCCTTGGCCAGTTGCGGTTTTTCTATCAGGTCGATCACTTCAATATGGTATTTCCCTTCCAAATGTTCTTCACAGATCATTTTCAGGTTATCGAAGACGGTAATAGACCGGGGAGTCTTGCCGGCCACGTATAATTTCAATTGCCAGCCTTTTGTTTCGATGGTTGATTTCCCTTTTCTACCCGGAGTACTTTTCTTTGCTCCACCTGTCATTTTCCACCTCTCTTAACAAGCTTTGCATCATTTTTCTTCGAAATGAGGTCATCCGCTCTTCGAGTCTGTGCCATTAGAAAGGTTTCTTCATCAAGCACCTTCTGGTACAGGTTTTCTCTGGTGATTGCCCGTTCCAGGTCCTCTTTTTCTGCATCGAGACCGGTACGCAGCGCCGCAATTTGTGCCTCAATCACTTCTTTTTTACGTTCAATATTGCGCTGTTTTTGCTCAATGTCTTGACTCCGCGCCAGTTTTTCCGCCTTTTCCCGTGCTACCTGGGCTATTCGAGCAGCGCCTGTCAATACACCAGACGAGCCGACATAGACATCTCGAAGTTGGACGCCGTTGTCGGTCAGATAAAATTCCCTGATCTGGTTCGAGTGTTCCATACCTCGGGATTTAAGAATGTACAGCCCTCTGTTTCGCTCACCGTTAGCTTCAATTGCCTGCAACAGAAGCCAGGTATCCATCAATGACGATATGCCTATTTCGGTGCGCTCCAGACTTCCGTTCGCGGCGGTCAGGTCAGTGCATAAAGCGGTGATACCCTTCATCTTGAGAAAATCGATCAGGCGGGATAACATCGATTTTACTTCATTCTCGCTGGCTGATGTAACCAGATTGGAAATCGGATCGATGACTATAATTGCCGGGTTGAACAATTCTATAGCCTTGTGCATGGAGACCAGATTCATTTCCAGTCCACACAGGGTCGGACGGGAGTTATGGAATTCAAGCAAACCTTTATTCACCCACTGTTCAAGATCGATTCCGATGGAGCGCATGTTGCGGATGATCTGGTTGCGGGATTCCTCAAAGGCGAAATAGAGACACCGTTCGCCGCGCCGGCAGGCGGCATCAACAAAATGAGCGGCTACACTTGACTTACCACATCCGGAAGTACCGGTTACCAGGATACTGCTTCCCTGAAAGTATCCTTTACCTTCCATCATGGTATCGAGGCGAGGAATGCCGGTAGAGACACGTTTATGCGGCATTGGGAAATAGCGATCCGATAGCCGCGCTCAGTCGCAAGGTGCGTACCGATGCCGGCATCCGCAAGGCTATCGACGAAAAACAGCAGGAAATCCTAAAGACGCAATACGG
>CAIYDX010000074.1 GCA_903925005.1 uncultured Geobacteraceae bacterium | reverse complement strand
GCTATCCAGGCAATGCTACTGCGACTTGCCTTGCAAATGGCCCGGGACGATTATATGACCCGCCGTGATCGTCAGTCGCAAGGCATACAGCTGGCCAGGACTGCGGGAAAATACGCCGGCCGGAAGCCTGACACAAACACTCACCAGCGCATTATCGCTCTCAGAGGCGAAGGTAAGCAGACCATTAAAAGGACTGCTGAGCTGTCAGGCTGCAGCCCTGCACAGGTTAAACGGATTTGGGCAATACACAAGGCCTCTATGAGCGAAAAAACAATCGAATGACATATTCTGTCGCGGTTCTGAGGTATGGTATATAATTAGCTATTTAAGCTTCACTTAATATGATATTGGATAGGCTGTATTTTGAGAACCCCTGCGTTACTGAAACGGGTGGAATACGCAGGAAAGGCATCTGGGAGAAACTATTACCTAAGACAAGTTCAATCTCTACCACTCCCAGTGAAGAACAAAAAGCGTCATTTTAAAAAACTAACTGGAAGTAACTGGAATAACGAATGAAAATAACAATTCATCGTGGATCGAATGAAATTGGTGGCACCTGCATCCAGCTTTCAACGGAACAGAGTACTATTCTGCTTGATCTCGGTCTGCCACTACGCAAAGACAGCAAGGAACTTGACGTTGCCGCTCTTACACCGGATGCTGTGATTATAAGCCATCCGCACCAGGATCATTTCGGACTTATCGAGGCTCTTCACCACGATATTCAAGTCTATATGGGGGAATTGAGCAAGAATCTGATCAATGCTACCAGGATGCTGCTCGGCAATGAGTTGCTAAAAAATGAAATCCGTCACTTCAAAGCATGGCAGACTTTCGCCATAGGGGATTTCATTATTACTCCATATTTGGTAGATCACTCTGCCGTTGACGCTTACGGCTTTTTAATAGAGGCCGAAGGCAAGCGGGTATTCTACAGTGGGGATTTCAGGGCTCATGGCAGAAAGTCCATACTCTTTGACAAGATCATCAAGAATCCGCCCAAGGACATTGATCTCCTCTTTATGGAAGGGACGATGATTCAGCGGAAAAACGACGATTTCCCCACGGAAGCTGATGTCGAACAGAAGATATATGAAACCATCAAGGAGCAGGAGAACATAACCTTTCTTATCTCGTCTTCTCAGAACATCGACAGGATAGTTTCCGCCTTCCGAGCCTGCCTACGTGCTGGCAAGACATTGGTTCTTGATATCTACACAGCCTGGGTTCTGGAAAAGCTCAAGCTGGTATCACATAACATACCAGCCATGGAATGGGATCAAATAAAGATTAAGCTCTCTTACAGCCAACACGAGAAACTTAAAGATAATCCTGACTTTTTTGGAGACTTCCGCAAACGGGTGTATCAGCATCGAATTTCAAAAGAAGAGATTCAGGCGAATCCCTCTGAATACCTGTTCTTTGGCAAGATGTCGCATTTCAGGACCATCAACTTTTACAAAGAAATAAAAACGGTCAACGTAATTTATTCACAATGGCTTGGATATCTTACTTACAAGGATGAAGATTATTTTGGCGCTGAAGCCATGGCAGGTTATCGAAGCGATCCTCAAGTCAATTTCGTGTATGCCCATACCAGTGGGCATGCAACGGTAGAGGATTTGCAGATGTTTGCTGAGGCACTGAAGCCGAAGATGCTTGTGCCGGTGCATACTGAGTGTGGGGATTTATTCGATGATTTCTTTGAAAATATCCTTCAATTAACTGATAATTATGAAATTATGATCTAAGGAGGTCGTAAAATGAGCCCGGTTACTGAAAAGAAATTCAAAAGAGTATTTCAAAAGAACCAACAAGAGAATCTACTTAAAACACCTCTATATACAAAACTCCTTGATGACATAATAGCAGGCGAAATATTCCCCGCATTCAGAAATAATACGATTGATTTCTATTACAAAGGCGGAAACGTCTTTAAATTCAAGCATGGTTTGTTTTCGACTCATATGAAATATGCGTCTGTGCTTCATGAGCATGATAAGCCGTATATCAACGAGGCAGAACTCAAAGAGGCCAAGCTAATAACGGATTTTATGGCTGGATATCCGAGAATTAAGGAAAATTGTTCTTTATACTCAGGGGTTGAAGCGGCAGGTTTGTCAAAGCTATTTAGCAAATCGAGTTACGCTTTGCAAAACCCCAGAATCAACATCCCCAATATCGTTGTCTTGGATATTGAAGTTTCGCTTAAAGCACTTGATGATGTGGAGACCGATTTACAAGAGAAGCAAAATACACAGGATAGAATCGATTTGCTTTTGTACAACAAAAAAACAAGAAAGTTGCAGTTCTTTGAGGTTAAACACTTCAGTAACAGTGAGATTTGGTCTGAAAAGGGTACTAAACCAGCTGTCGTCAAACAGGTCAAAAGATATAACCGGCAGTTGGTGAATAAGCACGAGGATATTCTCAATGCCTATAAAGAATACGTCAAAGCTGCTCGTGTTCTATTTGGCTTGAGCGAATTAGATTTGCCAGACCCAGAGCACCTTGCAGATGAGGTAATATTGCTCGTGTTTGGGTTTGATAGTCATCAAAAGAATAAAATAGATGAACTGCTAATTAAAGATAAGAGCCTTTTAGAGATATCATGCCGATTTCTCGGAAATCTGACATCAGCATCTGAAGTATGGAAAGTAAGTGCTATAAAAAGAGCTTGGGTTACAGTACTTGAGGTTGGTTGTGAGGGTGGCAGCATTACGTTATTGGGGCAAGATAATGGAAACGATGTCTGGAAATATAAACTGACAACAGATGAAACTGCTATGAGCGATTTGCTCTCTGAAGAAGATGCCGAGGGGATGAATTTTTCTTCTACTTCACAGGTTGCAGAGGACTGGGACAGTATTATT
>CAIYDX010000073.1 GCA_903925005.1 uncultured Geobacteraceae bacterium | reverse complement strand
TTCCTCCTTGAAGGAAAACTACCACAACCATGTGTCAGATTACGTCATTCCCACCTTTCTCTGGGGGATAGAACCGAAACTTTTAAAGGAGAAGTCCAGCTCAGTGGTTTTGTTGATTCTTCGCAAAGTGTAAAAAAAGCTGGCGAAGTCGCTCAAGCAGTAAAGGATGTTACATCGGTTAAAAATGACCTGATAATAAAATAGCCACATTGACGAGGAAAAAACAGATGAAAGAACATAATGCTGTGATAGGAATTTTTAATTCTCATGACGATGCTGAAACAAGTATTAAAGAGCTCGAAAAGGCGGGGTATGACATGAAGAAACTGTCCATTGTGGGTAAGGACTATCATACCGAAGAACACGTCGTTGGTTACTATAACGCAGGTGACCGTATGGCATTCTGGGGTAAACGTGGAGCTTTTTGGGGCGGACTCTGGGGACTGTTATTCGGGTCGGCACTGTTTGTCATTCCAGGAGTAGGTCCTTTGGTTGTGTTCGGTCCTCTGGTGGGTTGGATTATCGGGGCTCTGGAAGGTGCTGTAGTGGTCGGTAGTTTGAGTGTTTTGGGAGCTGCATTGTTTAGTATTGGCATTCCTCAAGACAGCATTATGCAGTATGAGACCGCACTCAAGTCCGACAAATTCCTTGTTATCGCCCATGGCACAGCCAGCCAGGTAGCTCAAGCAATGAGCATCCTTGAAACTGCTGGGGCCGCCCACGTTGATGTCCATCAGGGAATTAGTGAAGAATATACATATTAATCTTGCGTTGCATTACTATATTTTCAATCCACATTCTCGGAGAACAACATGCAAGAACTTTACAACATGATATTGGGCATCGCACCAATCATTATTATCCCAATCGTCTGGATCGTGAGTTGCCTCAAGGTAGTGAATGAGTATGAACGACTCGTGGTGTTCACGCTCGGTAAAGTAAACAAGGAACCCAAAGGCCCTGGTCTTGTCTTTGTCTTCCGTCCATTTCAAACGGCTATACGGATAAGTCTTCGTACCGTGGTGCTTGATGTGCCGAGTCAGGACATCATCACACGCGACAACGTGAGTCTGAAGGTCAGCGCCGTAGTTTACTTCAAAGTAATGGATGCCAAACAAGCAATCTTAGGTGTGGAAGACTATAACTATGCCACAAGTCAAATCGCACAGACCACGCTCAGATCAATTCTCGGTGAGGTGACACTGGACGAACTGCTGGCGGATCGCGAGAAACTCAGCCTGAGGCTCCGGGAAATTATCGATTCCTCAACCGAACCATGGGGTATTCAAGTCTCTGCCGTTGAACTCAAGAGTGTTGACCTTCCCGAACAGATTCAACGCGCCATGGGTAAGCAGGCCGAAGCCGAACGTGAGAAACGTGCGAAGGTTATAGCCGCCGAAGGTGAACTCCTGGCGAGTCGTCAACTGCTTGAAGCCGCTGACACCCTTAGTCAGAATCCAGCCGCCATGCAGATGCGCTACCTGCAAACGCTCACTGAGATTGCTGTGGAAAAGAACAGTACCATTGTTTTTCCGCTGCCCATTGAATTGATGAAGGTTTTTGAAAAACTCGGAGAAATCCGTAAATCAGAGAACTGAATTCCAGCAAAGGACCATGAACAATGACGAAACACAAGCATACCTCCGAATTTGATTCACGTGAAATCGAGGCATCGGAAACCTGGCCGAGGGAACAATTGTGGCTAAGGACCTGTCGGGCGACCTGATGGGGAAAACGGTTGATGATCTGGTGCAGCTTATCAAATCTGGTGAAATCTATGTCAATGTTCACACCGATGCCAACCCAAAGCGGAGATCCGGCAGACAAGTTGGCGGATCGAACATCACTAACCCGCAAAGTACCGCCTATGGAGGCGAATAATGGCACAGCATAATGGATTGAGCGTCCAACTTTCCGACCTGATAAACTGTCTGTCCAATACGATCGACCTGGTCAGCCCTGAATTGGCCGATCATCACAACCGGGTCGGTCTGGTCGCCTATGCTTTAGCATGTCAGTTGGGATTGCCGGAAGAGGCAGGGGTTGATCTGTATTTTGCGGGAAAACTCCACGATATCGGGGCTCTCTCCCTGACAGACCGGGTAAGGTTGATGCAGTTTGACGGCGGCGAAACGCATCAGCATGCAGAAACCGGGGCACTCTTACTGGAGATGTTCAGCCCGCTTGCCCGTATTGGTGAGCTGGTCAGATTCCATCATGTTCGTTGGGATCACGGCGCGGGAGCATTTCAGCGCGGCCGGGAGGTGCCGCTTGGAAGCCACATCCTTCATCTGGCTGACCGGATCTCGGTACTGATCGGGACAATAGATGGGGTTAATACTGGTCAGAGTTCCTGATATACTATCCAGGATCGAAAAGGCATCTGTCGACATGTTTGTTCCGTCTCTGGTCGAGGCCTTCCATGACCTTTCCACTAAGGAGTCTTTCTGGCTTAACCTTGCCTTTCCAGGACGTAATCAGGAGTTCGCACGTCAGGAGCATTTCCGGACCTTCGAGCTCGACACGGAAGGAATTGTTCGTATGAGTAGTTTTTTTGCCCGCATTATAGACTTCAGAAGCCGTTTTACCGCCACACATTCGAGTGGAGTGGCTGCCAGTGCTGAAACACTTGCCCGCCTATCCGGCAGACCGGTTGAAGAATGTTCCCAAATGAGGATTGCCGGACTGCTGCATGACCTGGGGAAGCTGGCAGTCCCAGCTGAGCTATTGGAAAAACCGTCAGCCCTCACAAACGATGAAATTGCACTTATTCGCTGCCACACCTACTTTACACGTCGTGCGCTTGAAAATATACATTCCTTTGATTCCATAACAGCATGGAGTGCCAACCACCATGAGAAGATTGATGGCAAGGGGTACCCCTATCATCTAAGTGGTGGTGACATTTCTCTTGGTTCTCGAATAATGGCGGCTTCGGACGTATTCACAGCGATAACTGAAAATCGTCCTTATCGAGTCGGCATGAACCCTCAATCGACGCAGAAAATCCTGAATAGTATGGTCTTACAGTCGGCACTCGATCCTGATGTTGTGGATCTTCTAATAGACAATTATGATGAAGTTAATGCCGCCTGTGCTGAAGCACAGACAGAGGCGGTGGTTGAATACGACGAAATTTGTGAAAAGGTGGCCCTGATGACAGCGGGTTATGCGTGACAGGGCCTAAATGCAATAGACGTCTTCTCCGGAAAGGTAAACAGTGAGGGCAAATGTCGAACACTCTGCGCATCCTTACCTATACGGCAAATGTGATTGCCCATAACGGTGTGCTCGATGAGGGGCTGCATTTTATCCATAAGCCTTTTTCACTGTTTGGCATAGCAACCAGGTTACGGGAGGTGCTGGATAGTTGAACAACTCATAAAAAGCCGCGAAAAGTCAAAAATATAAATCCACGTCATTTGCACCAAAAAGATTCGTTTATTCAGAACCGTGCCAGTTGAGGTTTAAGCTGAAAGTGTAATCTCACTAAATTAGTACTGTAGAAGGTCCTCATGATTTCTGGAAATGAAAATAGCGAAAGAATCAACAACAGAAGAAACGGCACGAGATTCGACGTTGAACAAGATATATTTGTACATCATAAAGGAACTAAGTACCCATCCAAAATGAAAAATATCTCTATTACTGGAGTTATAGCCTCAGTACCGGGGCTCTTTATTGATATTATTAATGTAGGTGATACATGCGGTCTTTCATTTAATGTCGATCCTACTGTGAAACCCGAAGTGTATTCAATCAGAGTAACCAGAATTGATTCTTCTGGGATTGCTCTTAATTTTTTAGGTTTTATTATGTGAGTCATATAGATGTAAGGCGTAGTACTTTGAGCATTCTTTAGCGGTTGTTCATCCGTACCCCGGCAGAACGGCAGCGGTTCAATGTCTTGGGAGTGCTGAGCTCCATCACTCATGAACTGATCAGTGTCACAATTGACACTTACATTACAGCACCTGGAGTCTATGAACTCTTGCATCTCTTGACGGCACAGAAGTTGGATATGCCAATCGCGCTCTTCTTGGATAATGCCCGCTATCAATAATGTGCCTTGGTCATGGGTACTGGTGAACAACTACAGATTGAACTATGTTTTTTACCGGCCTATTCACCAAATCTCAATCTGACTGAAAAAGTCGATGGACCGCGGGTAACCTATCCGGGGCAACAGGTCAAGAAGGTAAATTCCAATACTGATCACTGATCTGATTCAAATAATTAGGGAGGTGGAACTATGGCGAACAAAACGGTTGCGCATCTGCTCGTTGACACTCTGGTAGCAGCAGGTGTGAAGAGAGTCTTCGGGTTGGCCGGAGACTCCCTGAACGGTATTACCGAATCGATCCGCGTGCGGGATGACATTCAGTGGGTTTCCGTAAGACATGAAGAAACTGCCGCATTTGCGGCGGGGGCTGAAGCTCACCTGACCGGAAATCTGACAGTTTGTGCTGGAAGTTGCGGGCCGGGAAACTTGCATTTGATCAACGGACTCTACGACTGCCATCGTAGTCGTGTCCCGGTGCTGGCAATTGCGTCACAGATTCCAAGCAGTGAAATCGGAAGTGGCTATTTCCAGGAAACCCATCCGGAACATCTATTCGCCCAGTGCAGTCATTACTGTGAACTGGTTTCCCATTCCGAACAGATGCCCCGTATCATGGAGATTGCCATGCAAACCGCGATCTCGCGGCGTGGTGTTTCAGTGATAGTCCTGCCGGGAGACGTCGGCTTACGCGATGCCGTCGGACAGCAGGCGCGCTTTCATTTCCCCAAACCAAAACCTGGCATCTGCCCTCCCGATTCTGAAATAACGGAACTGGCGAATATTCTCAATACATCGCAGAAGATAACTATTTTGGGCGGAGCGGGCTGTGCAGATGCTCATCCGGAGTTGATCGAACTCGCGGACAGGCTGAAGGCGCCGATCGTGCATGCGATGCGCGGAAAGGAATTCATCGAATACGACAACCCATTTGACGTTGGCATGACCGGCCTGCTCGGGATTTCTTCCGGCTATGAGGCGATGCTGAACTGTGATATCTTACTGATGATCGGAACGGACTTTCCGTACCGGCAATTTTTCCCCAAGAATGCAACTATCGTGCAGATTGACATCCGTGGCGAACAGCTCGGCCGCCGTACAAAGGTCGATTACGGTATTGTGGGAGATACTAAAACGACACTCCGCACACTTCTGCCGAAACTGGTTGACGACAAGAACGATGAGCATTTGCAGGCATCAGTTAAACATTACCTGAAGGCGCGCAAGGATTTTGATAAATTAGCAACCGAGAATCTGGGCGAGAAGCAGATCCACCCGCAGTACGTTACCAGAGTGCTCGACGAGCTTGCTGCCAAGGATGCCATCTTCTCTTGCGACGTCGGCACCCCGACAATCTGGGCGGCACGTTATCTGACAATGAACGGCAAACGACGGTTACTCGGCTCGTTCACACATGGATCCATGGCGAGCGCCCTACCGCAGGCGATTGGCGCGCAGGTCAGCCATCCCGGTCGCCAAGTTATCTCACTATCTGGAGATGGCGGCCTCGCGATGCTCATGGGCGATTTGCTGTCGTTGCGTCAGCTGCAATTGCCGGTCAAGTTGATTGTTTTCAAAAATGACGCCCTGGCCTTCGTTGAACTGGAAATGAAAGCGGCAGGAATTCTGGAGTTTGCCACAGACCTGCATAACCCGAATTTTGCAAAGATGGCCGAGGCAGCCGGTCTCCTGGGATTGACGGCGGCAACAGCGGATCAGGTTCGACCGATGATCATTCAGGCTCTCAAATATGACGGACCCGCTCTGGTCGAAGTCATCGTCAGCCGACAAGAACTCTTCATGCCTCCGAAGCTCAGTCTTGAACAGATGGCCAGCTTCGGCCTCTTCATGCTGAAAGCGGTTCTCAGCGGGCACGGCGATGAAATCATCGATCTGGCCAGGATCAATCTCTATCGTTAGGGTTTCGAAGCTATAGACTATGGAGGAGTTTTTTTGATGGATAACGTTCTCTCAGCACGCGCCTTGATGGGTATTTCGCTTGGTTTCCACATCATTTACGCGACCATCGGGATCGGACTGCCGCTCATGTTGATGATTGCTGAGGGACTGTCTCTGCGCACCGGAGACGAACTCTACCATAGGCTTGCCCGCCGCTGGATTCGTCCAGCGGGAGTATTGTTTACTGTCGGGGCGGTCTCTGGCACCATCCTCTCCTTTGAACTGGGGCTTCTGTGGCCCCGCTTCATGGCGTTCGGTGGTCCCCTTATCGGACTTGCCTTTTCGATTGAGGGGTTTGCCTTTTTTACGGAGGCGATTTTTCTTGCCCTCTATATCTACGGTGAGCAACGGCTTTCCCGCAAGATGCTATTTTTTTGCACCATTCCCCTCACTATCGCTTCCGCCGCCTCGGCTGTGTTTGTCATCAGCGCCAATGCCTGGATGAATACACCGGCAGGTTTTCGCCTCGTAAACGGCGTTCTTACCGACGTCCACCCATTTCAGGCCCTTGCCAACCCGGCATGGGCCCATGAGGCGGTTCATGGCACCTTGGCGGCGTACGTCGCCACCGGTTTTGCGATGGCCGGCGTCTATGCGTTAGCCCTTTTGCGCGGGCAAAGAAGTGACTACAACAAGCGCGCCTTGACACTGGCCCTGGCAGTTGCCTCCGTGTCCCTCCCACTTATGCTGGTCTCGGGACACTGGTCTGCCATAACCCTTGCCGTTCAACAAAAACCAAAGCTGGCGGCAATGGAGGCCCTTTTCACCACTACCAAAGGCGCGCCATTCATCATTGGCGGCTGGCCCGACCCCGCTTCCGGCAAGGTCCTGTATGGAATTAGGATTCCCAAGCTCTTAAGTTTACTTGTCCATCTTGATCCCGACGCAACTGTCGAGGGTCTCGACGCCTTCCCCCCCAGTGACAGACCGGACCCGCGACTTGTCCACCCCTTCTTCGACCTGATGGTGGTCTCTTTCTTTATCATGCTTGCGGCAGCCGTCTGGTTCTGGTGGCTGCGTTGGCGCCGGCGGGAAGTCCCGCTGGACAAATGGTCGCTCCTCGCACTCCTCCTTGCCTCACCGTTCGGGATGATTGCCCTTGAAAGTGGCTGGCTCGTTACCGAATTCGGCCGCCAGCCCTGGATTGCCCGGGGTCACATGCGTGTGGCGGAAGGGATTACGCCGCAGACTGATATTGGTTTAGTGCTCCTTACGTTCTTACTTGTCTATCTGGCGCTAACCGCAGGGCTGCTGAAACTATTGCCGCACCCAGCAGTGACAGAAGATGAGACACAAACTACACAGGGGGACCGTTATGTGGACCCTTGAAAATCTTGCAGCCGGGGTTGTTTATCTTCGCTTCTATCCCCAAGACAAAGGTTGGGGTGTAGCAATCCCGCCGTAGAGGGTTCTTCTAAGTTGAGTTCCTGCGGCAAATCTAAGTACGTTGTTTAGTTGTTCCAGTATCGGCTTTGCCTGCATTACGATCTTTGAT
>CAIYDX010000072.1 GCA_903925005.1 uncultured Geobacteraceae bacterium | reverse complement strand
TGTTTCAACAACACCTGGAGGGATTCAAAAACTGACGATGTAACGCAAAATAGCACAAATGTAGTGCCACTCGGGGTTTTTATGGGCTGTAACTTACTTATATCACAACAATTATTTTAGCAGGTGTTAAACATGGGTTAAAGATCTTATCCCTTCCCCTTACGCCGAATTCTGTCACGATGCAAATCAGCAGCTTTTATCTAACTCCGGTATTCAGGTTTACGAGGCCAGCATCCCGTTTGCCGACAAAAAGATGCATGAAATGATCTTCCGCACGGCTACATTCGGGGATAGTGACGGCAAACCGGAAGGGATACTGGGAGTTATGCTGGACATAACCGAACATAAGCTGGCAATGGAAGCGTTAAGAAATTCCGAAAGACGTCTGGCGGATATAGTTAATCTACTCCCCGATGCGACCTTTGCTATTAATCTGAAGGGGGAAATAACTCTTTGGAACAGGGCCGCGGAGCAGTACACCGGTTTCAAAGCCGTTGATTTGCTGGGCAAAGGAAATTTCGAGTACGCCATTCCGTTTTATGGCGAAAGACGTCCCGTCCTGATTGATATGGCGTTAGCCCCGTCTCTTGAAAATAAACAACTTTACTCGTCCCTCTGCCGAGTGGAAGGTCTGATAGTAGGCGAGGCATATACTAATAATATCAAACGGGGAACGGCTTATATGATCGGCACTGCTGCTGCCCTGTTTGACTCTGACGGCAATGTTGTTGGAGCTATCGAGACGGTCCGTGACATTACTGACCGCAAACTGGCGGAAGAAGCCCTTAGACATAGCGAGGAAAGGTTTCGACAGCTGTTCGAACAAAATGATGACTCGATAATTTTATTCAGTTTGAAAAATGGTGAAATAATTGATGTCAACCCGGCAACGGAAAGAATGTACGGATATTCAAAAGAAGAAATCATTTCGCAGGGAACAGATTTATTTTTGGAACCGGGTGCTTCCGTCCTATTTAGAAACGGCATCTTTACGCTCGAAGGGGTAAAATCTCTTGATTCCGGCATAATAACCGCTACAAAAAAAGATGGCACGAAACGTATTTTGGCTGCCCAGGGACAGATAATAAGACTACTTAACAATGACGTAGCATATTGCATTTTTCGCGACATTACAAAGCAGCACGAACTTGAAAGGGAAGCGAGGGATGCCCAGGCAAGACTGATTCATGCAAACAATGCGGCGTCTCTGGGTATGCTGGTCTCAGGTTTTGCCCATGAAATCAATAATCCCAACTCGTTTGTCATGGGGAATGCTGCTATTCTTGATAAAATCTGGCGTGGTGTAATGCCGATACTTGCCGATAGTGATGCAACCGCTGGAGATATCCGTCTAGCCGGATTTTCCATTGAAGAGCTGGCGGATGTCGTCCCCAAACTGCTTAAAGGACTCGGGGAGGGGGCGCGTCGTATCAATGCCATCGTGGAAAATCTCAAGGATTTCGCACGCGAGGATATGATAGCGCCTCACACTCCATTTGACCTCAACGCAGTCATCCGCGCCTCATCTCTGATCCTCAGCCATCATATTCACAGCCACACGGACAACTTCCGCCTGGAGCTGTCCGATGACCTCCCGCTTGCGCTCGGCAAGATACAGCAGATAGAGCAGGTGGTCATCAATCTGATCATGAACGCCCTCCAGTCCTTGACGGAAAGGAGCGAGGGGGTTACAATCGCCACGCGCTTGAACCCGGTATCCATGATGATTGAAGTTACTGTGCGTGATGAAGGGCAGGGGATGTCGAAAGAGGTGCTAGAACGCCTGACCGAACCATTCTTCTCTACCAGGCTTAATCAAGGTGGCAGCGGCCTTGGACTCTCCATTTCGGAAACTATTATCAAGGGGCATAACGGCGAACTCCGCTTCGATTCGGCTCCGGGCATGGGCACAGTGGCCATTTTCACCCTACCGATGGAACAGGAACGCTAAAATAGCTCATATGCCGCAGCGTCAGAGGAACCATCATGAATTATTCATCAACAATTCCTATTCTTCTCATCGACGATGAAGAGGAGCTCCTATTCACCACCAGCATCATGTTGCGCACCTCCGGTTTTTCCAGAGTGCAGACAGAGGCCGACAGCCGCCGGGTCATGGAACGCTTGGCAGAGGAGGAGGTCGGTCTTATTTTTCTCGACCTTTACATGCCGCATCTCCCCGGCTATGAACTTCTCAAGCAGATTACCTCCAGCCATCCGGAGATACCGGTCATTATCGTCACCGCTGCCAACGAAGTAGCGTTGGCTGTGGAGTGCATGAAAGCCGGCGCATTCGACTATATGGTCAAGCCGGTCGAGGAGTCGCAGTTGCTGGCCTGTATAAGGCGTGCTATCGAGTTCTGCTCCCTTCGTTCCGAGGTGAATTCCTTGCGGGAACATCTGCTGAACGACCGTCTCGAACATTCCGAAGTGTTTGCCTCTATTATCACCAAAAGCCCACGCATGCGCTCGGTATTTCATTATCTGGAGGCGGTCTCGGTCACTGCGCAGCCGATCTTCATCAGCGGAGAGACCGGGGTTGGCAAGGAGCTTGCTGCACGTGCAATCCATGACTTGAGTGGCAGGAAAGGGCCGTTCGTGGCGGTCAACATCGCCGGACTCGATGACATGACTTTTTCAGATACCCTGTTCGGTCATAAACGAGGTGCCTTTACCGGAGCGGACCGTGATCGGGAGGGACTTCTTGCCCAGGCGGCCGACGGCACCCTGTTTCTTGATGAAATCGGGGATATGAACAGCGTTTCCCAGGTTAAGATGCTGCGCCTGATCCAGGAGCAGGAATATTACCCGCTCGGTTCTGATATTCCACGTTTCAGTACGGCGAGGGTCGTTGCGGCCACCAACCATGATATACCGTGCCTGATCGCCGAAGGGGCTTTCAGGCGTGATCTCTTTTACCGTCTGCGTGGTCATGCGGTGCAAATTCCGCCACTAAGAGAGCGCAAGGAGGATATTCCGCTGTTGGTGACACATTTCCTTGAACAGGCGGCGTCATCACTCGGCAAGCGCACGCCGACTCCGCCGAAAGCCCTTTATGCTTACCTGGCCGCCTACGATTTTCCGGGCAACATCCGCGAATTGCGCTCGATGGTATTCGATGCGGTTGCCCGTCACATCGGCAAGATGCTCTCCATGGAGAGTTTTTTGGAGTACATCGGCGTTATCGGTACCCTGGTGGATTCGCGGCGATCTGGTGATTTGTACGATTTCCATGAATGTCTTGGCGATCTGGATCTTGTGCCGACTATTAAGGAGGCAGAGGAGGCTCTTGTCGCCCACGCCCTGAAGCGCGCTGAAGGTAATCAGAGTGTTGCTGCGGTCTACCTTGGTCTCAGCAGGCATGCACTCAACAAACGTCTGATTCGCAAAGGAATCAATGATTAAAACTACAATACGAAAGATTTCTTTATGATATGTAAAATTGAAGCCCTTTCGCCTGCTGAACATCAGATTCCCGAACAGTACCGTATCCGGCAGCCGATCAAGCAGGATTACTACCTGATACAGGGTGAACTGCGCAGTTGGAAGGGGGCGCTGCAGAAGGTAAGTTCGCCGATTTGGATACATACACCGTCGGGAAGTCAACAACAATTGATCGGAGAAGCCCCGTTGCTGACGGAAGCAGTTGCGTTTGAAATACTGGGTGTGGCGGTGCAGGCTTACTCTAATGGTCGCGGTGTCTGGCCGACCATGTCGGTAGGGGAGCGGATCCAGTGCGTTCAGCGTTTCACGGCAGCATTGCTGCTGAAGCGAGCGGAGATTGTAACGCTTCTTCAGTGGGAGATCGGTAAATCTCTTCAGGAGGCGGAACGCGAGTTCGACCGGACGGTAGTCTACATCCGTGATACGCTTGAAGCGCTGAAAGAGCTGGACCGGGTGTCATCGCGCTTTGTTATACAGCAGGGGATCATCGGGCAGATTCGTCGCGCCCCCTTGGGGGTGGTGCTCTGCATGGGACCGTATAATTTCCCGCTCTACGAAACTTTCACTACTTTAATTCCGGCACTGGTGATGGGTAACACCATCTTGTTGAAGCCGCCCCGTTTCGGCATTTTGATCTTTCAGCCGCTCTTGGAAGCGTTTCGCGATGCGTTTCCGGCCGGAGTCGTAAATACGGTTTACGGCGAGGGTGAAACAGTTGTCCCTCCGTTGATGGCCTCGGGGCAGGTGGATGTCCTCGGTTTTATCGGAACATATAAGGTAGCCGATGCACTGCGCTCGGTGCATCCCCGTCCCCATCGGCTCCGCTGTGTATTGGGTCTGGATGCCAAAAACCCGGCAATAATCCTGCCGGATGCCGATCTTGATATGGCGGTGGCTGAATGTATTCAAGGGAGTCTGGCCTACAATGGTCAGCGCTGTACCGCTCTTAAAATCATGTTCGTTCACCGTTCGATTATCGATGACTTCCTTAAACGCATGGCCGCCGGAATCAGTGCTTTGAAATGCGGCATGCCATGGGAGGAGGGGGTCACCATTACACCGCTGCCGGAGCCGGAAAAACCGGCTTATCTGGAGGGTCTGGTCAAAGATGCTCAAGCTTTAGGCGCCCGGATCGTGAATCCAGACGGAGGTGTCAGTAGCGGTTCGTTCTTTTATCCGGCGCTTCTGTACCCGGTTACACCTGCCATGCGTATTTACGACGAAGAACAGTTCGGACCGGTCATTCCGGTTGTGCCGTTCGACGATATCCGAGAGCCGATCGAGTATGTCGTGGCATCAAACTACGGCCAGCAGGCCAGCATCTTTGGCCAGAATACCGATCTGCTGGCACAGCTGGTCGATGCGTTGGTTAATCAGGTTTGTCGTATCAATATCAACAGTCAGTGCCAGAGAAGTCCGGACAGTTTTCCGTTTAACGGCCGTAAAAACTCTGCTGATGGAACCCAGTCCGTTGCCGACGCTTTACGGATATTTTCAATCAGAATTGTGGTTGCCGCTCGGGAAACCGAGGCGAACCGGGAAATTATATCCAGCATAGTTCGCGAGAGGAAATCACATTTTCTTTCAACTGATTACATATTGTAAATTAAAGTTGTGGAGTAAGATATATGGATGCAGTACTTTGCGAAAAATCTGATAAACTCCGCAGAATTTTGACCGACATGGATGGCTGTGTGATCGGTTTTTCCGGAGGGGTTGATTCGACGCTGCTGTTTGCCGTGGCGGCTGGAGTTTTGGGAGAGAAGGCGCTGGCGGTTACGGCGACATCTAAAACCTATCCGGAGCGCGAATTGAATGAAGCGCGCCAACTGGCAGAAAAGATAGGCGGCCGGCATCTGGTGATCGTTTCCGAAGAGCTGGATATTCCGGAGTTTCGTGACAACCCCCGTAACCGCTGCTATTTCTGCAAGAAAGAACTGTTCGGTAAACTGAGGACCATTGCCGACCGGGAAGGTTTGGGATATGTTCTGGACGGCACCAACATTGATGATGCGGGCGACCACCGACCAGGACGGACGGCCGCTGAAGAGCTACGGGTGCGCAGCCCGCTGGAGGAGGCCGGATTCACCAAGCAGGATATCCGTGATCTTTCCCATGAATTGGGACTATCAACCTGGGACAAACCGGCATTTGCCTGTCTTTCCAGTCGTTTTCCATATGGTACCGCCATTACCCCCGAACGGGTAGAGCAGGTCGGCCTGGCTGAAGAGTCGCTGCGAGGAATAGGATTCCGGACAGTGCGAGTGCGCTATCACGGGACTGTAGCCAGGATTGAACTGGGTGAAGAGGAGTTTGAGCGGGCAACCGGAACCTTAAGGGATGAAATTGTCAGATTGATTAAAATGGCTGGCTTTACCTATGTAGCGCTCGATCTGCAGGGGTATCGAACCGGAGCAATGAATGAAGAAAAACAGTAATATTTAATTTATGTGCGGACTATTCCAAGCTCCTCCGAAACTGTTTCAAAATATACGATACTTAATAAATAAAATAGTATTCAAAATATATTTTTGACTTGGTCTTACTCAAAGTGTTAATGTTTTTCTATAGATATGGAAAATATTATGCTCTAACGTTTGGAACGGAATAATGTCTCTGGATGCGACCATGAATGACAATATATTAGTTGAGAGATATTCTGCATCTGAACGCTCCGGAATATCCCTACAATTGGCTGCTCGCAGACAAAAAGCGTCTATAACGGATTGTCTTGGTTTTACACTTGTTGAACTTATAGTCGTTGTGGGAATATTGGGGGTATTGACAGCATTGGCCCTCCCGGCATTCAATATTTATATCAAGTCTGTTAAAAATGCCGGGTGCGTTGCCGATATTCGCGCCATCGACAAGTCAATTACTGCTTATGTAATTGAACGGAACACCTTGCCAACGACTTTGGATGAAGTGGGAATGGGAAGTCAGCTGGATCCGTGGAAGCGGCCATTCGAATACCAGATAATAAGTGTGGGGAGTGGGGCGCTTGAAGATGTTGCCGGGGTTGCTTTAAATACGGATTATGATCTTTATTCTAAAGGGGAAGATGGCGCAAGTGACATCGCTTCAGGCAACTCTGCAAATGCTGATGATATTGTGCGTTCAAATAGCGGTATATTTGTTGGATTGAGGCCATGACCTCCGTGAATAATAATGATAATGCAAAATTAATTATTGAACCGACCGGATCGGACGATTTCTTTTCGTCGAGTGAAGAGTTGGAGCTTGTTCATAGCCAAACGGATTCAGACAAAATAATTATTAAAGATGATGAAATTGTTAATCTGCCCGGGTCTGCCAAGCATATGGAATGCAGATGTCCCAAATGTACAGAAATCACAAGTGTAGAATTGGCGTTAATTCCTGAAAGTGGAATTGTAATATTTTGCTCATCATGCAACGAGAAAATTAATATCATAAGAGAGTCTTGTGCTTGCAGGGCCAAACGAAAATCATTTGAAATAAATTGCGCTAACTGCGGGAGCCTGCTTGACAGACAGGCGCATTGTCACTCATGCGGAAAACTGTTTCCAGATTATTTTGTGGCAGTTAATCCGGATGATGTACGTAAGAAAGCGAGAAAAAAGTTTTTTTACAGCATGTGGTCTGCCGTTAAAGACTATGAATTTTCGATTAAACCAAGTTTTTCAAAAGATATTGAGCAAAAATATACCTCATCGAGCAGATCCGCCAAAGCGGCATCAATAACATCAATCTTGCGGTCTCGAAAGTTTGCTGTTCTTGCCATAAGTCTGATTTCAACAGCTGTTCTGATTGCATATGGCGTGTTTGCATATAAATCCAATAAGTACAACCAAGCTTACGCCGAGAATTATTTCAAGGCGCTTTATTGCCTCAAGACTGGTGTAGACACAAATGTAAAGGCTTGTGCGAAACTGAAAGCCGAATGGGAAACGGCTTCAGCGGCAGGACGGAGTTTCTCACCTGGCATCAGAATTAACGATGATGGTAAGTCAGTTAAGCTGCGAAGTGAAATTGATAAATATATGCAGAAAACAAGCAACCCATCTAATAAACTTTTACAGGCAAGTGAAAGTTTGAATAAAATTTACAAAATATACCTGGATTCTGAAGCGTTAATACAATCCAAACCCGGCTCACTGCAAGAACTTGGCAACTCCGTTGATACCCTCAACAAGAATATGAGTCAGGCATCACAGGATATGAAGTCGACTCTTCCTGAATTGCTCCAGCAGGAGTTTACAGTTGCCAAGTCAAAGTACAGAGGACTTAATGATTTTTAGGAGAATTGCTTTCAGGCGCACGCGTTGTTTTTATTGAATCAACAGCATGACCTTGAATAGAAAATTTATTCTTTACTCTTCAGAGTTGTAGATTCTGGTGAGTACTTATTTATACTTCACCTTCTCCGCAGGAAGCGTTTGTCGCCAGCCCTTACCGTTATTTTCAGTGAATCAAAATATTCAAGGACCGGAATCATGAATTTACGGGAAAGCCCTGTAATCTCTCTGAATTCTGACGGGGTTATTTCTCCTTTGGCGCGGAGATGTTTGACCAGGGTTTCAGATATCAGTTGCAGCGGGACTGGAGAATAGAATAAGTCGCTCTTTACCTTGACGGCACGTGCCTGCCGGACAAGCAAGCTCAGGTGTTCAATAACGGTGTTCTCCGGAAGTACGAGCAGTTCGCATAACTCCTTAACCGTTGGAGGCTCAGCTCCGCTGTTGATCAGCATCTCCTCCAGCTTCTGCTGAATAGTGGCATTGACGTCAACAATTTCACCTTTTCTTCCCGGAAGCTTGACTTGATCCCTATCCGCGACAACTCTTTTTTCCCCTTCAAGATGCATGAGGCATTGGTTAAAGAAACGCTGGTCACTCCGGGCCGGGATCCGGGTTTTCAGCTCCTCTCTGCTGATACCATCCTTTATGGGATTATGTGCCAGATGTGTTTCCAGTCTGTTTAACAATGTTTCACAGAGGTTGTTGAAGCTTTCACGGCTTAAGAACAGGCGCGGATCGCGAACCATCTGGACCACTTTTCCTGAAGATAGGGATATGGAAAGTGCTGCATCCAGACGTTTTACAGATAATCCGGTGCGCCAGATAAGATCCTGGAAGGAAACTCCCGAGAGAAGCGTCGAGGCAACAAGCCGCTCTACCATATCCGCTTCGTCTCCAAGGGACATCGACTCAAGCAGTGCAAGCGCTTCAGTTGAACGCCGTCGTCTACGTGGCGGAGACGGGTCCAGAATGATGCCTCCACCGACAGTTTGTGAAGGGGAATAGCTGCGCAGCACGAATGGGTCACCGTTTAACAACAACACCGGGCTTGAGAGCCGCAACTGGGCGAAGGCGCTTTTTCCCGGTTCAAGACTCTCTCTGTCGAACAGTATGACCTGAGCCGTAACCTCGTACGTTGCCGAGTGCAGTCGCAATAATGAACGGTGCTTGAGCGGCCTGGGTGCCGATTTCAGGCAGGTAATCTCAATATCCGTGACTCTGGTTGTTCTATAGAGCCCGCGGGGGGCCACAACATCGCCACGTTTTGCCTGGTTATGGTCAACGCCCTGAAGGTTGAGGGCGAGACGCTGTCCGGCCGAACCGGCATCGGCCTTGTTCCCATGGGCCTGAACACCTCTTATTTTAGTACATATTCCCGTTGGAAACAGCTCGACTTCATCTCCGGCTTTGATTTGGCCGGACAACAGGGTGCCGGTGACAACCGTCCCGAATCCGGCAACCGTGAAAGCTCTGTCAACAGGAAGCCGGAATGCTCCGTCGCTTCTCTTCTGATCGACCAGGCCAGCCATCTTCAGCAGTTCTTCCTTCAACCGTTCAACGCCCATACCTATCTGCGCCGATACCGGAACTATCGATGCTTTCTCAAGAAAACTCCCATCAACAAAGTCACGGATCTCTTCGGCCACCAGTCCAAGCCACTCCGGATCAACCAGATCACACTTCGTAATGACGACGATCCCCTGCTTCACTCCAAGCAGCCGACAGATGTCAAGGTGCTCGCGCGTCTGCGGCATAACCCCCTCATCAGCCGCAATCACCAACATCACCATGTCCATGCCGCCAACCCCGGAAACCATGGTACGGACAAACTTCTCATGTCCCGGCACATCGACAATGCCGAGCTGGATATCTCCTGACAACATCAAATTCGCAAATCCGAGTTCAATGGTTATGCCACGGGCCTTCTCTTCAGGGAGTCGATCCGTATCCACTCCGGTCAGCGCCTTGACCAGCGATGTTTTGCCATGGTCTATATGCCCGGCAGTACCAAGTATCAGGTTTTTTGTCATGTAAATATGCTCATGGCATCGATAAGCGCCGGAATATCGGCATGTTGAAGGGTGCGGAGATCGAGTAGGTACTGTCCTTTGTTGATTCTCCCAAGCACCGGAGTCTTACACTGTCTGAATGCTGCATCTATCCGCTGGGGAGGCCAGTTATCAGCCTCTATTGCGATCAGGAAAGTCGGCAGATTCAGAAGCGGCAGTGAGCCGCCTCCGACCTGGGAGTTGCCGGCAACGACCTTGAGTTTGACTGAAGAAGGAATCCTGGACCGGATCTGGCGGAGGCAGGATGAAGCTTTTGCCTTCAGCGCCGCCGGCTGCATGGTCAACATGCGCAGCGTGGGAATCTCTGCCACAGCCTCCCGCTCGTCCCGGTACAGCCTCAATGTTGCTTCAAGCGCGGCAAGTGTAAGCTTGTCGATCCTGAGAGCTCTTAAGAGCTGCTCTTTCTTTAGTTTGGATACAATATAACGCTTTCCAAGGATAATGCCGGCCTGCGGCCCACCGAGCATCTTGTCGCCGCTGCAGGTTATTACATCAACACCAGCTTTGAGATACTCCTGCACGGGGGTTTCTCCAGTTATTCCGTGCCGGGAAAGATCCAGCAGAGAGCCGCTGCCGATATCAGCCATGACCGGAATCTTTGCCTCCGTTCCGCAGCGGACCAGTTGATCGACGGACACCTCGGCCGTAAATCCGACTACCGAAAAATTGCTGGTATGCACCTTGAGAAGCAGGGCCGTTTCTTGGGAGATGGCTGCCTGGTAATCCTTCAGATGGGTGCGGTTGGTGGTGCCGACCTCCTTCAGGATGCCGCCGCTCAATCTCATGACATCAGGTATTCTGAACGATCCGCCGATTTCGACAAGTTCGCCCCGTGAAACTATAACTTCTTTTCCTGCCGCCAGTCCTGAAAGAGCCAACAGGACGGCTGCGGCATTATTGTTTACGACAAGCGCCGCTTCCGCGCCGGTCAGTTCACACAGAAGCGCCTCTACATGGCTGTACCGCTCTCCGCGCTCGCCAGTCGCCATCTCCATCTCCAAGTTTGAGTACCGCTGTGCAACTTCCAAAATTTGCCGGCATGCGGATTCGGCAAGGAGCGAACGTCCAAGATTGGTATGGATCACCACTCCGGTACCATTCACCACAGGACGAAGGCTGGGTGCAACGACATTTTCCAACTCTTGTGCGATCAAACCGCAGAGATGGCGCTCGTCAATTGCTTTTAACAGTATACCTTCTCTCGAATCCATCCTGAGTGTTTCCAAAACGCTCCGTACCGCCGTAAGCACGATCGGTTTGGGATGTCTTTCAAGCAGCGATGCTACGGCAGGGAATGACAGCACCTTATCAACTTTTGGAATTGAGCTAATATTCAATTTCATTTATGACTCCGGTAAAAGTGCTTTATGCAAACACTGTTTATTTCTGGGGGTGGCGCTCGCAGCCGTTTATCGGACGTGCGGTGTTTTTCAAAGATATATATCAGTACAGCAAAGGGATAGCAAGGTTCTGCATAATAAAAACTCCTTGTATAGACCGAAACCAAAATGTATAAGTACAATGCTCGCGCAGTGCTGGTTTATAAGTGTGTTGATTTAATGCCTTGTGTCATAGTTGTCAATGGAAGTACGTCAGTCGCTGGCGGGCTGCCCGGTCTTCAAAACCGGTGGGGGGGATGAGAAATCTCCCCGGTGGGTTCGATTCCCATGTACTTCCGCCAATCAAGATTGAAAACGTGTAATTTATCCAACGTTTCTCTTTTAATAAAATTCCTCTTTGATGAACAGTTGCAAACTCCAATAAAACGCTGTATAAAAATAGCAGATATCCATCTCCGAGCAGCACACGCCTAAGGAAACGGTTTCTATGGCATGCTGCCTGCGGGTAACGTTGGAAACGGCGCTGCCCTCCTTTAGTGAGTTAGAAGTGATTTTCTGTCTTATTTCGGCAGAAACCAACTTCGTGAACGAACTATCCTGTCTGTTACGGGATTGAAAAGGGGATGGTTGGCATCGGTAACGATTACAACCATTTTAAAAGGAGGTACAGCAATGGCGGTATCACGAAGAGATTTTTTCAAGCTCTCCGGATCCGGGTTTGCGGCTGCCACCCTCGGTTTCAACCTCGCTCCAATAGAGGCCAAAGCAGAGGATCTGGCTATTCGCTATGCCAAGGAGTCCACAACCATCTGCCCCTATTGTTCGGTCGGCTGCGGCATGATCGTGCATACACTGGGTGGTAACGTCATCAATGTTGAGGGGGATCCCGACCATCCGATTAACGAGGGCTCGCTCTGTCCGAAAGGTTCGTCGGTCTACCAGCTGCGCGACAACAAGGCCCGCGTCACCAAGCCGATGTATCGTGCCGCGGGCGCCAGCGAATGGAAAGAGGTCTCTTGGGACTGGGCGCTGGACGAGATCGCCGTGAAGGTCAAAAAGAGTCGCGATGCCTCCTTCTTGACCACCTCAAAAATCAAGATCAAGGAAAAGGTCGGGGCTGCCGAGGTGGAGAAGGAAATCGAAGCCGTCGTGAACCGCACCATGGGCATGGCCTCGGTCGGCAGCGCCGCGCTCGACAATGAAGAGTGTTATTTGTATCAAAAATTCTTAAGGGGGTTAGGCCTGGTGTATATTGAACATCAGGCCCGCATTTGACACAGCGCAACAGTTGCGGCTCTGGCAGAGTCGTTCGGACGCGGTGCAATGACGAACCACTGGATAGATTTCAAGAACGCTGATGTAATCCTCATCATGGGGGCCAACCCCGCAGAAAATCACCCGGTTTCTTTCCGCTGGATCATGAAGGCGAAAGACGCCGGTGCAAAGGTCATCTGTGTCGATCCCCGTTTCACCCGCAGTGCGGCCAAGTCGGATCTGTACGCTCCGCTCCGCTCCGGTACCGACATCGCCTTCCTTGGCGGCCTGATCAACTATATCCTTCAGAATAAACTCTATTTCGAGCAGTACGTGCGGGATTACACCAACTCCGCCTACCTTGTCAACGGAGACTTCAAGCTGCCGGGCGAACTGGCCGGGCTGTTTTCCGGTTATGATCCCAAAAAGCGCAGCTATGACACGAAGTCCTGGTCATTTCAGAAGAATGCCGATGACAGCGTCAAGAAAGACCCGACGTTGCTGGACCCGAACTGCGTCTTCCAGCTGCTCAAGAAACATTACGGGCGCTACACGCCGGAACTGGTGTCCAAAACCACCGGCACTCCGAAAGAAAAGCTGCTGGAGGTCTACAAGCTGTACGCTTCCACCGGCAAACCGGACAAGGCCGGTACATCGCTTTATGCAATGGGGTGGACCCAGCATACGGTCGGAACCCAGAACATCCGCGCCATGTCGATCGTTCAGCTGCTGCTCGGCAACATGGGGGTCGCCGGAGGCGGTATCAATGCCTTGCGGGGCGAGTCGAACGTGCAGGGTTCCACCGACCATGGCCTGCTGTTCCATATCCTTCCCGGCTACATGCCGGTGCCCTCGGCCGATCTTAAGGACAGTGCGGCATATATAGAGAAGCACACTCCTAAATCGAAGGATCCGCAGAGTGCCAACTGGTGGCAGAACCGCAACAAATATCTGATCAGCTACATGAAGGCCATCTACGGCGCCAAGGCCACCAAGGAGAACGATTTCGGCTATGCCTGGCTTCCCAAGCTGGATCCGGGGATGAACGCCTCCTGGCTGATGATCTTCGATAATATGGTCAAAGGGAAGTTCAAGGGGTTCTTTGCCTGGGGGCAGAACCCGGCCTGCTCCGGCTCCAACTCAAACAAGGTGCGCAGTGCGTTGGCCAAGCTGGACTGGATGGTGACCACCAACCTGTTCGACAACGAGACCGCCTCGTTCTGGAAGGGGCCGGGCATGGATCCGGCAGCGGTCAAGACGGAAGTTTTCTTCCTGCCGGCGGCTGCTTCGTTTGAGAAGGAAGGTTCCATTACCAACTCTGGACGCTGGGCCCAGTGGCGTACCGCCGCAGTCAAGCCGCTTGGTCAGAGCAAGCCGGACGCCGAGATTATCCATGAACTGTTCCAGAAGATCAAGGCGCTCTATGCAAAAGAGGGTGGGGCGCTGCCGGAACAGCTAACCAACCTGACATGGAACTACGGTTTCAAGCGGGCTGACGGCACAATCAAGAGCATCGATATCCATGCAGTTGCCAAGGAAATAAACGGTTATTTCCTGGAAGATGTGGAAGAGAAACCGAAACCGCTCAAACCGGGAGAAAAAGCACCGCTGCCCCCACCTCCGGGAGCACCGAAAAAAATGCTCGGCAAAAAAGGGGAGTTGGTTGGCGGCTTCGCCATGCTGCAGGCGGACGGTACAACCTCCTGCGGATCATGGATTTTCTGTCAGAGCTACAACGAAAAAGGGAACATGATGGCCCGGCGAGGCAAGAAAGACCCGACCGGCCTTGGGATGTTCCCGGAATGGGCCTGGTGCTGGCCGGTCAACAGGCGTATTATCTACAACCGCGCTTCATGCGATCCGGCAGGCAAACCGTACAACCTGAAAAGAGCAGTGGTGTACTGGAACCCAGCCGCAGTGCAGCCGACCGGTGCTCTGGGCGCATGGGTCGGCGATGTTCCGGACGGGCCATGGCCGCCGATGGCTGATGAAAAGGAAGGGCGCAAACCTTTCATCATGAGGGCCGATGGCGTTGCAGCTATCTTCGGGGCGGGATTGAAGGACGGCCCTTTCCCGGAGCATTACGAACCGGTGGAATGTCCGGTGCCGGAAAACTTTTTCTCCAAGCAGATGACCAATCCGGCCAGCAAGGTTTTCAGCGATGCCAACATCAAGGAAGATGTACTGGCGTCCTGCGATGTACGCTTTCCGCTGGTAGCCACCACCTACCGGGTCACCGAGCATTGGCAGACCGGGGTCATGACTCGCAACACCCCCTGGCTGCTGGAGCTGCAGCCGCGTCAGTTCTGCGAGATCAGCGTTGAGCTTGCCAAGGAGAAGAATATCGGTAATGGCGATATAATCGAGGTTTCTTCGGCCAGAGGCAAGATCGAAGCGGTCGCGATGGTCACGCCGCGCATGAAACCTTTCAAAATCGGTGAACGGATGGTTCATCAAATCGGCCTTCCCTGGTGCTTCGGCTGGCACACCCCCGGAGTGGGAGACTCCGCCAACCTGCTGACCCCCACCGCGGGTGACGCCAATACGATGATTCCTGAGACCAAGGCGTTTATGGTCGGGATCGCGAGAAAGGGGTAAGTCATGGCCGATACTATCAACCAAGCTGCCCGGAAAGGGTTTCTCGTCGATACCTCCCGCTGCATCGGCTGCCGTTCCTGTCAGGTTGCCTGCAAACAGTGGAACAAACTGGAGGCCGATAAAACTTCTAACAAGGGAACGTTTGAAAATCCACGTGACCTGACTCCGGCGCTCTATAACCGCATCAAGTTTATCGAAAAAGAAACATCCGGAGAACTTTCCTGGCTTTTCTTTAACGAGCGCTGCATGCATTGCGGTGACGCCGGCTGCATGAAAGTCTGTCCTTCACCGGGGGCGCTGTATCGTACAAAAGAAGGGATCGTCGCATTCAACAAGGAGAAGTGTATCTCCTGCAAATACTGTGTTTCGGCCTGCCCGTTCAACATTCCCCGTTACGGCGGCGCTGAGGAAAAAGTTTCAAAATGCAACCTCTGCGCCGATCGTATCGGCGGCGGCATGACTCCGGCCTGCGCCAAAGCCTGCCCGACCGAGACGCTTAAGTACGGCAAGCGGAGTGATCTGATCGCTACGGCAAAAGCGGCAAAGAAAACGTTGTACGGTGAAAACGACCTGAACGGTCTGGGGGTCGTCTATGCCCTTGAAGGACCGCCGGAACAGTATGGTCTTCCAGGTAGTCCGAACATTCCGATGTCAATTTTCCTCTGGAAAGATGTGATCAAACCACTCGGTATCCTCGGTTTCTGGGGTAGTATCGGTGCCATGCTGCTGCATTATGTGGCTATCGGCCCGAAAAAGATCGACGATGATGAAGAAGAGAAAGGGGGCGGCCATGAGTAACTACATTGAACGTTTCAGCACCAGTGAACGGGTTCTGCACTGGATTGTCACCGTCAGTTTCTTTACTCTGCTCCTGTCAGGGCTTGGCCTGTATTCTCGCTTGTTCTCCGGATATTTTACCTTTTTCGGCGGCGGTCAGAATGCCATTATGATTCACAAGATGGTTGGAGTCATTTTCTTTTTCAGCTCCATTTATATGTATCTCAATCATAAAAAAGATGTCTCGACTTTTGATCAGGATGACAAGGAATGGGTAGATAAGCGGGGGGGCTATCTGTCACGGGATGCCGCCCACTTCAATATCGGCAAATATAATCCGGGGCAGAAACTGTTTGCTCTTTATATCGGCGCCGCCACCGCTGTTCTCGGCGTAACCGGTATTTTCATCTGGGTGCCTACTTTCTTCCCCCGCTGGATTGTCCAAATTTCATTACTTACTCATGGATTGTTTTTTGTCGGTTCAATCATGTTCGTAATTGTTCATGTCTATCTGGCTACCATCGGCAATCCGGGTACGATTGATGCCATGCTGTACGGTGATGTCAAAAAGACATGGGCAAAAAAACATCATCCCAAGTGGTATCGGGAAACAACTAACGAAAATCAGTGACACTCTTTGTAATCTATTTTTTATGCATTGCTAAGGGCGGCCCGCGGGCCGCCTTTTGATTCCAACGTATATGATATCCTGAGGAGGTACTGGTCAATGATCATTGCAAGAACAACATTGTCCTGCATGCTGCTTGTTTTGGCAGTCATTATTTTAACGGATATCAGTGCATATGCAGCCGGCTCATCATCTTCGCAAACAATTCTCAATCCGGCATCGCCCAGAAAATCAAATTATCCCAGGATAGTCATCTATACCGTTTCCTGGTGTCCGCACTGTCGTGAACTGAAGGAATATCTGACATCCCATGACATCCCGTTTATTAACAGAGACGTAGAGCTTGAACCTGCGGCCATGGATGAACTGGTACAGAAATATAAGACCTTTGGGGTGCCGGTTGTGATTATCGGCATCGATCAGGAAGTGCTCAAAGGCTTTGCCATCGAGCAGCTTGAAAAAGCGGTTGAAAAGGTACGCTCTGGCGGCAGATAACATGTTTTCCAGTTTATGGGAGAGTATTATGAAATCTAAAATCAAATTATCTACTGTTTTGTATCTAAGCATAATATTTGTTACCATGGTATGCTCCATATCAAACGGTGCTGTTGATCATGTCGCAACCGCTAGTTCCAGCTTCGCCAAAGTCGGCGAGCCCGCTCCGACATTCAAGGTTGAGGCAATTGCAGGCATGGGAGTCAAGAGTGTCAGTCTTGATGATTACAAAGGGAAATGGCTGGTGCTGTTTTTCTATCCGGCTGATTTTTCGTTTATCTGCCCGACTGAAATAACCGGGTTCAACAGAGAACTTGAGCGGTTTAAAAAGCTGAATGCCGAAATTCTCGGAGGATCTGTTGACGGAAAGTATGCGCATTTGGCATGGATAAAACGGGGTGATTTGGGCGAACTGAAATATCCGCTGTTTTCAGACATAAAAAAAGAGATGTCAGAACGGTACGGGGTCTTGGATGCAAAGGAAGGGGTCGCCCTGCGAGGCCTTTTTATAATTGACCCTCAGGGCGTCGTTCAGTATCAGGTCGTTCATAATCTCTCCGTCGGGCGAAATGTCGAAGAGGTTTTAAGGGTTCTGGAAGGGCTGCAGACCTCGAATCTCTGCCCGCTGAATTGGAAGCCGGGCCAGAAAACTTTGAATAAGTAGTATCAGGATCTAACCGAACGAAAGGAATTACCATGCCTTCCACGGAGAAAAAAATATCCGCGCTGCAACAGGCCGCGCTAACATCCCCTGATTATGCCGATATCGTCCCTCTTTTTATTGGCGTGTATGACTATCTGCTTGGCCTGGAAAACCAGACCGGAATAACGATTGCTCCTTCATGTGCTGATCCGAAGGAGAGGATTGAAAAAAGCTTTCCCCTGTTGATCTTTTCCGATTTGAAGGTTAACCAGGAGCGGTCCGTTGCCTTTCTGCTCGGACTTATTGACGTGCTGTCCCAAAAAGGACAAGAAAACGCTGAATATCTCCAGCAGATAGCCATTGCTCTGAAAAGCGGCTCTATCGATCCGGAAGCCATTTACGGCGCAATTCTGGAACGACGAAGAACGCCGATAAATGATATCTCGGATTTGCTGGCTGTTCCTGCGCCTCTTGTCGAGTATATCTTTGAAATACCACTTAAGACGGCCCTCGAAAGTTTTTCAACCGGTTATGACGCGAATAGTTTTGCCGGGTGGCAGGAAAATTTTTGTCCAATATGCGGTTCCCGTGCCGGCATGGCCGAATTATCGGGAGAAGAAGGGCGCCGCGCGCTTTCATGTTCCGCCTGCTCATTCCGTTGGCCGTTCAAGCGAATGGCCTGTGCGTACTGCGGCTGTGACGACCCGGAAAAATTATCCTATTTTACCGCGGGAGACGGGGCGACGCGGGTTGACACCTGTAAGGCCTGCAGCCGTTACATTAAAACTCGGGACTCCCGTAAGGGTGACAGCGATGTGCCGCTGGAGGTTGAAGATCTATTAACTATCCATTTGGATTTGTTGGCTTCACGAGAAGGTTTTGAACGCGGAAAATAATATTGATGTTTTATGTAGGAATTATAGTGGGAATTTCAAAGCGTTAAAGTCATGCTTGACTTTCCTGGCTCGGTGACGTATAAGAACCAGCTCGTACGCTGCATTGGGCACATAGCTTAGCTGGTAGAGCAGCCGACTCTT
>CAIYDX010000071.1 GCA_903925005.1 uncultured Geobacteraceae bacterium | reverse complement strand
TAGAAGTCGTTTTCTGCGCTTTTCAGGCAGAAAATGACTTCGTAAACGCACTTATCCAGTTTATCTGGGCTAGGTTACTACTTCAAACAATTCGTCCAGAAAATTGCTCATCCGGATACAAAAAGGCGGGACGGCCGTAAAGCCGTCCCGCCTTTTCAATAACCGGCTATTTCAGTACAAACGCAACTTTCGCGGCAGCCATGAAACTTCCCTTCTGATCGGCGGAGTAGATCGTCACCGCATCGGTATCAGCTACCTGAAGGTCGGCGGCACTGACAGCGCCTGTTGCCTTTATCACCAGAGGATTTTTTGACCCTCTGGTCGCAAGGGCAGCTTTAGCCTTGTCGATGCTGTTGGTGTACTCGCCGCATCCCTGTTCAACGAGCACCTTCTGGCTTATTTTGGCAGGATCATACAGGATGTCCCCTTTGGTGGCGAAGATACGGTTGATCAAAGCAGGCCTGAAGTTCTGGCTTGTGGCATCGATTATCAGACCGTCATAGGCAACGTCAAGCTTGACCGGTTCAGCTTTGAAAGGTTCTTTGTCGGTTTTGACCGCTTCTTTCAGCTTGGGATCGGTCATCATTTTTTCATACATTGTGGATGCAAACCCTTTTGGCCCGGTCATGCCAAGCTTAACCACGGCAATAGCGGTATCGGTATCCTTGTTGTATTCCTGAAATACAACCTGACTCCCTTTGACAAAACCGGAAACGACCGAAACGATAAGATCGTTCTCAGCCATGCCATCTTTTACCAAAGTGGTGCCGACCATGACGAAACCTTCCAGGTACTCCAGAAGGGCTCGCTGAGCGGTAACCACGGCAGCGCGCTTCGCCATCATTTCGCGCTGGGCCTGGGTACGATGTTCTGGGTTGCCGACCGCTTCGCCATAAAACATAAGTTCTTTCTGGCGGAAAGCTGCAAAATCATCACGAGCACCGCTTGGCCCACCGGTCATGGAGATGTTTTTTTCATTGAGCCACTTCTGTGTTTTGGTAAAAGTGGCGTCAATCTGTACGGAATCGGCGGTGGCGGTGGCGGCAATGGCCAGCGAAAGCAGTAAGGTTGCAATTATGGTTTTCATAAACGGTCTCTCCTCTGTTTAGTAAGTGTTTATTCTCTGTCTGAGTACACGGATAGCCAGCAGCGCCTCGGCGCCGTCAACCGGGGAATTCACTCTGAATTCACCGGAAAGCTCACTTTCCATAATGTTGCGGCTGGTCATGTTCATGACGGCATTGTATTGGGCCGAGGTCGGCTTTACATCCGGAAAGGGCGAATTTTCCTGTCCGAAGTATGCGGTAGCAATTTTTTCGTTGCCGGTAAGTTTAATCAGAACATCTTCCAGGATAAAAGCCATTTCGCCTCGACTGACCGGATCACTCGGTTTGAACAGATAAGCACGGGTGGTTTCGTCGTATTTCGGCTCCATGCCGCGGACATTCCATTTCAACAGGGTTAACACCTCTTCCTTGAAAGGGTGACTCATCATGTCAGCCGGCGTAAATTCAGCCTTTTTCGCTGACTGCGAAAGCAGTGGAATACGACCGGCCATCAATTTATCAATCTTCAACTCGTCGATGATAAGCGCAGCCAGATCGGCACGGGAGACCGATTCCCTGGTTGCAATCGCTTTGCCGACGTCACCCACGGTAATGCCTCCCATGGCGCGCATGATCTTATCTACCCTCTTCCACCCCTTGTCGGCTTTCTCATGCCATTTGCTTTCCCGCTTGGCATTTAACACGGCACTGAAAGAGTCGCGGGCTTTCTGAAATTCCCTCCCTTCCAGCCAGGCAATACCCATAAAGTAAGGCATCGCCTCGGTTCCCAGATAGTAGGTCAGATTGCGTTCGTCCACGGTAAGCCTGTTTCCTTCGTTGAATGCCTCTTCAGCATTGCCTAACCAGTTGTTTTGCTTCATAAGGGCGCCGGAGCGGATGACAGCGGTATAATAGTCAAAGAACTGATCCGGACGATCAGCAGTTTTTTTGGCTTTGCTCAGTTCACTTGCCGCCCGTTCTATTTCAACGGAACGGAAACCGGCATCCCCCTGAGCTTTAGCCTTTTCCCCGGATACTATGGCAAGTCCGGAGTGGGCGATGCTGAATGCATCATCACAATAAAGAGCCCGGTCAAATTTTTCCTGTGCCGTAGTAATGTTCCCCTCCTCCAAAGCTTTCATGCCGATCAGGTAATGATGAGCGGGGTTATCTTCGACTGCAGTACATTTCGGCTGGACAGTCGCACAGCCGGACAGTAATGCCATGCCGGCTGCAACAATCAGGTAAATCTGCATCAGTTTCAGTTTCATTGGGCTTCCTCCTTAAAAATGTGTCAATCTCATTGTCAACATCATCCGGAATTCTGAGTGAATTTTAGCATATTTTTCAAGAAATCGTACGTATAAAATCTTTTATTTATTAAGAATACCGAGTAATGTTTCCACATTATTGCGGTGCTTGCCACGGGGATACTTCCGCAAATATTCAATGAACCGCTCTTTTGCCCGTTCCTTAAAGGAAAGTTCAAAAAGAATCTGTCCCGTATTGAACAGTGCCGACTCAGCCTGCACGGCTTGCGGGTATTCTTCAAGAATCAGCAGATTCTCAGCCAGGGCAGCTTCTGAATTGCCCAGGAACCTGGAGTAGACCGCACTACGTTCAAGCCTGGCATCGCAACGAATTTCGGCAGTTTTTGCCAGATCGAGGGCTATCTGGAACACCTGCAGCGACTGCTCGTATTTTCCGGAATCGGCAAGGTAATGACCGTAGCTGATGTTCCAGCGGGCAATAATAGCGGGAAGATTGTCGGAAGCCACCCAATCATCAGGCGGAACGGTTCGGGTTGCGGACTCAAAAGCAGCCTTGGCATCGGCAACAGGGGTATTCGGATCGACAGCAACAGGGTCGATAGGGGTGTATCCCCGCGTTGACTGGGTCATATACTGCGGCAGGAGCATTTTTTCCTTTTCGTCATGACCGCTTATCGCAACGCTACCCTCATTCCCGAAAAAGACGTTGGCCGGCCCCTCCGAGAGCATCAGGAACTCAGTCCCTTTTACTCCGGCAACAACGCTTCTGCTCTTGACCTTTATAGAAGAGGTCAACCCTTGTGCAGGGGCAACGGACGCCCGCAGTTTTCCTTGAGTAAGAGTAAACAGCCCCTCCCTCGTTTTTTTATCGATCTGGAGACGAGTCAATTCCAATTCTGAATTATTGGCAATCGTGAACCTGCTTTTATCGATCAGATTCAGCTCCAACCAGCCGTTTTTACCGGTTTTGACCCAGCCACCTTCTGACATTTCCATGACGGATTTTATAGGCTGATAGGAAGTATTGTCTTTAGTTCTGAAATACACATCGCCGCTGAATTTTGTGACGGTGCCTATCGGCGCGGAAAAAGCTGTGGATGTTGACAATATTGTCAGCACAGCAATAGATATCAAAAATTTAAGCATAATTTATTCCTTTCCACCGCAGAAGATAATCTAGATGTCCTTTGACGCATCCACAGGCGCTTCAGTCGCGGTAGCAGGGGTCTTGACCTGGATATCGGCTGCCGACATCAGTGGTTTCAAGGCGCTGATTACCTTGCCGGTGTTGACGAGAATTCCGCCGATCGATTTCACCGATTCCAATACCGACTTTACCTTTAAAGCAAGGCGTACGGCGTTAACCGGATTGCTCGATATTGCTCTCGCCAGGTTGGTCCCTTCGGGCACCAACAGGCCGGCCTGCAAAGCTCCCAATGCAAAGTTGTAGAAGGCATTGGCAACATGTTTTTTCTTATTGGCATCCCATTTTTTGGCCTCTTCCTGAACTTCCTTATCCTTGGCCTGCTTTTCGATAGTCGCCATTTCGCTTTCCGTAATTTCCTGGCGCAGGGCGTTCTTTTCCTTGTCATCGGTGGTTTCGTTCAACTTTTTCTGCATCTCCTCCATCTTGGCCTGCTGTTCCTTGCTGGCTACGGCCTTGAAAAGGGAATCGGCACTTCTGTCGATAAGTTCCTCAGCTTTACGGGCTCTTTCGAGGAACGCATCCGGGTCTCCATACGAAGAGCTGGTAGAGGGCAAGGAGGGAAGACCCCAGGCTCCGGCTATTCCGGCGGCAGATAGCACAACGGCGAATGCGGCAATTACGGTTCTGATTCTCATGTTTAAGCTCCTTTTATCTGAAATTTATTTTCTTAAATCTTTCGACTCGCCCTTAATCATGCTGTTATTGATAGCGCAGCTTGAGTATTGAATCTTTAAATAAACCCAAGGCGCTTTTGCTCAAATCTCCCTGAATGACCGGGACCTGACTCTCCTGACGGCAACCTTCCGTTTTGATACTTGTACTGGAAGCCGCCTTGCCCTTCACCTCTTGACCGGTGTACAGGCGATACCCTGCGACGAGAGCAACCTCGTGGCTGCACAGGCCCCGCTCACATGTATTTTTTTTCAAATCGGCCTTATGAACCGGCAGCAGGCAGCGCCCTCCGGTGTCAACCTTCCCAAGCTTCAAGGTATCCTTAAAGCCGCCGTCACGAAGGGCCTCCTGGGCCATGTTGAAAAACTGATCATCGGCGTCATACAGCGTGTAATGCAGATGATATCCGAAGGCTCTCGAAATAGCTTTAAAGTCGTCGATATCGAGACTGCCCAGTTTTGGAGAGATATTAGCGCAGTACGAGACGGATGTTTCACTCTGCTCCGCGGACGCTGCCGCCGTCACCGCATCGACAATAACAATGTCGTCACCGGCAGCGCCGACCTTTTTATCAAGCATCGGGAGAACAAGATCAAGCTTGACCTTTCCATGCTCGGCCTCGACCACACTTGCCTGCCAGATCGGGATGACAACATCTCCCTTTATCCCGTCCACGTGACCGATCTTCCGATACAGGGTCACCTCCTGGCCGATGCGCAACTCCCTGGAATGGTCCTCCAGGGTTATGCTTTTGCCTGCAACATCCTTTACCGGGTGAACCTGATGGGAGAATTTGATGGATTTAGCGAACTGTTCCGCAAGATGGAGAACGGCATTTTTCTGCAGTACTTCAAGACGCGCCTCCTTGCCGAACACCATGCCGCCGACATCCTTGTCCTCGATTCTGTCGCTGCCTACTGCCGAGAAGATGATCCGCCCCTGTTTGTCAAGCAGCTCTCCAAGGATGTACTGTTCGTATACTTTCAGGCCGAATTTGCCTCTTTCACCCATCGTGTAGTGCCGGGGAGGCGCAGCAGTGAATTTCAACATATAATCAGGGACAGTCCGCTGGTTGGTAGTTTCGAATTTTCCCGAATAGGTATCGCGAGCAAGCGCTTCCAGCATTTTCCGGAAATACTCATTTACCGGAAGCAGGGTAAATGCAGACTCCTTGGAAACTTCAGAATCAAACAGGTAGGAAATGGTAGCCAGATCCGGATTTATTTTACTCCACCCCTCGTGCATCGTAAGCACCCGCGGTTTGGTGAACTGGCTGGCTGTGCTTGCCGCTGCATATTTAAAAAACTTCTGGCCCCGCTCCACTTTGCCGAGAAGACCTGCCGCTACCGAGTAATCTTCGGTCACGTATTTGACGCTGATCTCGGTGCCGCCGGCATCGACGAGGTTGTCATCCCGCGCAATTCCGGATTTGCTCCCTTTATCCAGAATATACATCCCGTTCCAGACTTTTGTGACCGTGATATCAATCTTTGTCGGGTTGTATCCGTTTTTTACGTCATTTATCAATATCTGAAGCAGGGAGCTATAGTTGGAATCGGCTTTGGCAAGCAGAAGTTTTTCCACCTGTGCATCTGATTCCGACTCGGCAATGAGCGCGGCGGCATAGGATGTTTTAGTAAAAGAATAGATAACTTCGCCGGTAGACGGATTGGTAATGACGATACTTAACGTAATCGGCATATGAATTTCTTTGTTGCCCATCTTGGGCACCTCATACTGGGAGGCCCGAATCAGGTGCAATGAAGCAACCAGCACTTCATGCTTGTTTACGTCGGTAACGTTTTCCGCGGCAAGGGGGCCGAACTCCTTCCGGAATACGGCATCAAACCCATCTCCGAGGGCAAACCTGGCATCCTTGGGCTCTTTTCCAGGTTTGGTCCCCTGCATTTCGACCCATTTTGAAAATATTGGCGCCTTCTCTTTAAAAGTTGCAGCGTCAAAACCGAAGACATCCCTGATTGGATAGACCGTTGGCGCGGCAAATAGCGCGGAAGGGAGCAAACAGCAGAGCGACGCGACAATCATGGTTCTTATCGCAAGATTCATGGCAACAACCTCCAATTCCACTTATCAAATGAGGCGCATAATAAACGGCCCTCACCATTTGATGATGGTGAGGGCCGAGTGGGGCAGATGATTATTTACAACGGCGTGGGCCTTCCAGGCAGATTTCCACTCTGGTGCCGTTGACGGTATAGTCGGCCTGTTTCAGAGAGGCGACGGCATCAAGAACATCACCAAGAGCATCGGCAAAAGGCTGTTCACCCTTGTAGGCGAGAACGACTTCATACTCCCTGTTGGTGCTGTTGCGCACGTTTACCTTGCTGTTCAGCCCCTTCATGTTTGCCAGCGCCCGCGAGAACGAACTCGTCATCCTTCCGGTAAGGTCGCCGACAGCGCTTAACAGCACCACGGTGTACTCTTTGCCGGATACCTCCCGTTGGCGATGAAAATCCTTGATGGAAGAGCCGAGTGTCTTGCCGACAAAGTAGGCCAGCTTGTTGGCAACAGTGGCGCGGCAGTCGTCGGAACTGGTGCCGCGTGCGCTTTCATTATGCATATCGGCGGCCAGGAGTTCATTGTCTTCGGTGGAAAACGCTTTGAGACTCACGACGCCGTCGCACTGATTGCCGCCCAGATCACGGATGATGGAATTCCCCATCATGAAGTAGTCGGCCTTGTTTTTCCGGGCAAACTCCACATAACGGGCAAGTTCGGGGCTGCTGTCCATCTCCTGAATGGTCAGGGCCTTGCCTCTGAAATAGGTGCTGCGAAGAACCGAGTTATCCATCATGGCCAGGTCAAATTTTCGCGCTTCACGCATCAGAGCCGCATAGGTCAGGTTTTCCTTGTCCGGTCCGGTGTTCTGCGGCTGGTACTCAACCAGTTTTTTGAAGTTGACCACATCCTTCTTCTGATCAAAGGATTTCTTGTCGAGGCTTGAGGCCTCGGCCGATTGATTGGAATAATCGGCGGAGCTGCTGGAGCGCTGTGCGGCCGAACCGGCCGCATAACCGCTGGAGCTGTGCCCGGAGGAATACCCGCCGCCGCCATAGGCGCCGGAATAACCGCCGCTTGATTGTCCGGATGACGAACCCCCAGCGGCATAGTCTGCCCTGCTGGCGCTTGATTGGCTGGCAGATGCCTTCGTGTCGGAAGCTGCGCTATGGGAGGCAGAGAGGCTGGCTTCGGAAGTTGCCGTCTTGTCGTGAGAATACTCGACCACTTCCCTGAGCGGTTTTTGCTTGTCTGTCGGCGTGGTGTGGTATTCGTCCATTACCACCAGAATCTTGGACAGGCGGTCTCCGGTAGGCGCAATACCCTGGGTCTGCATCAGCTTGAGAAATTCCAGAGTGTCTATCCTGACGGTTATGGTCACTTCATAGTTGTTTTCTTCATCCTTGGCGGCGTTTTTTTTGACAATCTTGTTGTCACCGATCTGGACCAATATTTTTTCCATGGCCGCCTGGACTTTTGGGTCACTTGGAGCTGTCGGGCCGATCAGCTTTGTAAGGAGTTCCTCTACCGCTGCCCGCTTGGCGTTTTTAATCGCTTTGGCACTGGTTGCAGAGGCATTTTCAGTGATGGGCGCTTTGCCGACACCTATAACCTCAAGCATTTCAGCTGAGGCAACGACCGGCATGGAGAGACAAAGCAGCAACAAAGCCAGCGTGATCTGTTTTTTTAACATATATAGCTCCTTGGATTAAATTTACTTATCACTATATCGTCTTCCAAACATCCAAAAGGTCAGTTTGTCTGCAGTTCCAGACGGTAATCAACGGCAGCGGAATTCGGCGACGCCACCGTCACGATCATCTCCTGCTGCCCTTCAAGAGATATTGTGGTCCAGGCGGCATAGGGGCTTGCCATCATGCCGTCCCTGTCAAGCCATTGAACACGGTAGTTAATGACATTTCGGCGGCCACGGTTATTGTAAAGTTTGAAGTCGGCCCGCATGATGACCCCCTTTACGACCTTGGTCCGAACACCCCTTACCACGATGCTGTCGGCATTATTCGACACCTTGCCGGACGCTGGGGCGAAAAATTCTTCGAGGGAGACGCTCCGCTCTTCGGGCATTGGCGGAGCGGACTGACAGGCGGTCAGCGGGAGCAGAGAAATAGCGAGAACAACAGTGAGCAACATGCGTGGTGAGAAATTCATAAATCCTCCTAGACAGAGATTACCAGCATTGAAAACCAGATTTGATAAGTACGTCTGTATACATGGTAGCTGAGCCGGTGTCAATGAAGCCGATGTAATCGGCCGGCGCCTAAGCTACCCCGAAGGTAATACTGTTACAGTTTTTTCCAACTACTGCGCGCATCCTCGGCACGAATTTTGGTGACCTTCCATCCAAGCTCCTTGGCGGCCCGTAGCACATCGCGATCAAGCTGGTCGCGCTTCCCTTTGTAGGTTGCCTCGAAGGTGGTCTTGCCGCCGCCCGACTCCACCTCCTTGGCGCTGTTGACCAGTGGAAATTTTTCGAACATCTCGGTGAAACGGGCAATCTCATCCGCGTCGTTGACTCCGTCGATCACCACGGTGTACAGCGCTCCGTTCTGCTGCATATCCATCCAGTTGTTTTGCAGCACCGCGATCATCGGGGCGACAATTTCCTTGCCTCCGGCGCGCCCCGCCTTTTCCAGGGCACTCTCCGCGGTATCGCCTTCGCCTCTGACTTCTACGGTCTTGTTGGTGATAACCTGGGCACGGGAATTATCTATAAGTTTCGCTTTAACGGGCAGGACAACCCCAAAACCGTCGTTACGCTGGCTGACCTTGCCGCTTTTCATGCTGAAGCTGTACAGAAGCGTGTATTCGGCGTTGAACTTGAGACCATAGGATGCGGCCTTGTTCACTGCCAGATTGATGTCGTGGGTATCGGCGATCTGTTGGGCAAACCTCTCCGATGAAGCCTTATCCACAACGCGAAACTGTTTGTCTGTAAGCACTTCTTCGATACCGTTGTTGATCTCCTCGACAAAGCTCTTGTTCTTTAAGGCCTGCATCCCCTCACCCTCTTGACTGAAGGCTATCAGGATGCGCGGATTGCCGACGACCTTTCTCAGTATGGTAAGGGCGTCTATGTCGTCCTTGAGCTGTCTGTTATCAACCGTGGCACTGATGGTCACCGAATAAACGTCGCCGTTCTTCTCTTCCTTGAGGATCTTGTAAGCGCTTACGTAACCCTTGCTGTGAGAAAATATTTTATCCTCTTTCAGCTGGGCATCGACCACCATGGTATTAGAGGTGAGAAATGCCCCATAGCTCTGCTCGACAGCTCGCCTCATAGCGTTAGCTAAAGCCGGATCTTTACTCATGCCTTCACCGGTCACCTCGATGTCGGCCAGAGCAACACCCGTTCCCAACAACAAAATGGCTGCAATTGCCAAAAAGATCTTCCTCATGGGCTACCTCCTCAATAGTATTTAACATAGCAGCTAAAACATTTTATTCAATGATTGTAGAATATACAAATAGCGGTGGAATTTGTAAATTGATAAATCGCTGTTTGTATTGCGTCACTTACTCTTCATGACAACCCCGCCATCCCATTCCGCAGGAGGTGGAGAAGTGATAAACTCCAGACAGCGCTCAACATACAAGGCGGAAACTTTATCCTTCTTATTGGTGCTAAGTTCTGCAAATTTCCGCATTGCCACTATAAAGTCCCTGTTCATGTACAACCTGAGTGCGTCGCCAAACACTTCCCGCATCTCGCTGTCATCAACAATCATCAGCTCGTAGATCGGAACCGACTGCAGTTTTCCTTTCACCGCCACCAGGTCGATCATCCGGAAGGGGAGATCATTTCCGGCCAGCAGTTTGGTGGCCTCGCTGACTATGACATGCGTCCCGTATACTTTGTTGAGCCCTTCCAGGCGGGACGCCAGATTGACATTGTCGCCGATCGCTGTGTAGTCGAAGCGTATGGCGGCCCCCATATTACCGACTACGGCATCTCCGGTATTGATTCCGACACCGATGTCAATAGCCTGAATGCCCCGTTCAGCAAATGAGCGGTTAAGTTCAGCCAGTTTTGCGATCATCTTTAAAGCCGTGCGGCAGGCATGATTCGCATGCCCGGAAACATCGAGAGGGGCATTGTAAATGGCCATGACCGCATCTCCGATATACTTGTCGAGCGTACCCCTTTCCTCAAGCACCATCTCGGTCATCGGATAGAGATACTCATTGAGCACCTGCACCAGAGCTTCCGGCGATAGCTGTTCGGACATGGATGTAAAACCCCTGATATCGGAAAACAGGACGCTGATCTCCCGTTTTTCGCCGCCAAGCTTGAGACTGTCCGGATTCTTGATGATCTGTGCTACCAGGTCGGCAGAGACATAGTTACTGAAAGCCTTCTTCAGGTAGCGCGCTTTTCGATCCACGACCAGACTGCGATATATCTCGGAACCGACAGAGGTGAGTCCGAGCGCCATCAAAGGGGTAAGCAGGGAGAGGTCAACAAGATATCTGCTGAACAGCAGATAATTAGCGGCAACATAGAGAAGCGTCAAGCCGCTTCCGGCCAGAAGACCGATAGTTGCATTCGGAGTAAGGCCGAGAAGCAGCGCCAGAACCAGCGGCAGAACCAACAACAGAACTCTGTCCGCAAGTATGGTGTTGTCGTTATGAAGAATTACGCGTTGCTCAAGCACGTTGGCAGCAGCAGTTGCGTGGATCTCTACGCCGGGGAGGGCTGCGTCAAAGGGGGTTGGACGGATATCATAAATACCCTCTTCGGTAAAGCCGACGTATGCCAGCTTCCCTTGCAGTTCGCGGGCCGGAAGGCGTTTCTTGATAACATCGGCAGCGGAATATGTTTTAATGCTGCCTTCCGAACCATAATAATTAACTGACAATCCTCCTCCTTGACTGGAGGGAATCATAAGATTACCTATCCGGATCGTACGAACTCCCGATTTTCCAATACTGACCTGAGCATTTTCACCAGTGTACAGTTGCAAAGACTGCAGCATCATCGATGGATATATATCGCCCTCGTAAAGCATGAGCAGCGGTGCCTGCCTGAACATGCCATCGGTATCCTGACTTGCGTTGAAAAAACCGAAGGCACGCGCACTCTGTCCAATCGATGCGATGTTCGCATCCAGACAAGCGAATTCAATAAGCGGAATCGAGGCAACACCGGGATCGATCTGAAGTTGCTGAATTTTGGAAGATTGAATCTGCGCCAGAACGGCGGGATCGATGGGATGCATTTCATCTCTGAAAAAATAACCCGCAACGACATTGCCGGACATGGCAAAACTCTCGGCAAGCGCTCTATCCGAATTGCGGTTTTGTGATTCGGAGAAGACAACATCGAGGGCGGCTACTTTTACGCCATATCCGGCCATGCCTTTAATGAGGCTGCCGAATATTTCACGAGACCAGGGCCAACGGCCAATTTCTTTAATGCTTTTGTTGTCGACGGCTATGATAACAACCGAAGAAGGGGGCTTGAGCGGACCGCGCACCAGCAGACGCAGATCCTTCATTTTAAATTCTACGTTATGAAAAAAGGGAAACGGCGCGACTTCAATAGAGAAGACCACGAGCGAAGATGCTAATGCCACCAGAAAAAATACAAGATATTTGCGCATAAATTGCACCGCCACTTCGACGTAGTCATATGAAAGGCACTATTAGTTACCAGGCAATTTACACATTCAAGCGTTCAATTGCATCAAAGATTTTTGCTTTTACATGTTTAGAATCTTTCTCGGCGCTAAATGCTTCTATCTCTTCACGGTTCAGGTGCACGTTGACTGAGTTCCCTCCGTCGGACAATCGGAGAGAATGTATTTCTCTCTCCGGATTTAATGTGCCCTTGTCAAAATACGCAACCGTCAACTCCATTCCTTTAAGTTCAGCAATTTCCAGGCTCTGATCGATTATCTTTTGGCCGCCATCAATAAAATGGAACTCTTTACGTATGATATTATCAAGTTTGTCTAGCGATTCAATCCCCGATTCGATAAACTCCAGAGCGACCTCCTCGGGTTCATAACGAACAACCCGAGCCTCAACATTGTGATAAAGCTCCCCTTCCTCTTCCATATACAACTTCAGACAACAATTGTCTCCGGGACAAAATGGTTCGCCCGGCAGCTTTCTTAAACGTACCAATGCTCCGTTTCTGGAGATATTATCAAGCCGGCAAAAGTATTTACACTCGTTGTGATGCAGCCAGCCGGTATTTAAAAAATTAACGCGTAGGTATTTTCTATTCTCTCTCATAATGTACCCCCTTAGAGCAAATGGGCGTGAAACCAAGAAATTTACTTTTTATAACTTGCGAACATCATCATCAGGATAACAGTTTACCATAACTTCACACGATCTCAACCAGGCGAAAGCACAACATGACATCCGGCAATCAGCCGATCTGAACGGACAGTGACAAACAATGCCCTCACAAATCCATAAAACCAATACTCTCGCAATAATAGTATATATTTGGTATACTGCAGATTATCTTATCAAGGAGTTGTTTGGATAGACCAATGGAAGTGCTCCAACAAATCATACACGCATTCTCATCTGCAGTTCCAAATGCCGGAATGTTGTTGCTATTCCCGGTTGCAGCGCTGGCAATGGGAGCATTTTCCATGGTGGTTACGGTTATCGGTTCAACGTTGGACACCAATGTTGAAGAAAAAGTGAAAGAAAAGCGTGCTGAAAGATTATTGTTGGAACAGCTGAAAAGGCAAGACGAAGCTGAATTAAATAATATCTGATTATAGCGTAACGCTTACCTCGTTTGACGCCGCCGACTCCTTGTCCCAATCCACCGCCGTTATCTGATAATAATATGAGTTACCCGGTGTGGCTGACGTATCCGTGTAGGTTGTGGTGGGGTAAACTCCACCGACGGAGACATTCGATGTCAGGAGAGTCTTGGTCGAAAGTGCGCCCGAGCCCTTATCACTTCGATAAATATTGTAGCTTGTAGCGGCAATGTCGCTATCCCAGCTCAGCGTTACCGGCGCCGTGGTTTTAACGGTCAAATTGGACGGCGTAAGCGGGTAGCCGACGCCACACCCTCCAACAACAACCAGCAGCGACAGCATTACAACGGCCGTTACTATCGTTTTTATCATATCCACTCCTATCAACTTGGCAACAAAGTTCAATTTACCTTACCTGGCAATCCGAAGAGCCGGAACCGCCACCCTGCTTGCCGCCTGTTTTCCCGGCGGCGCCGGCGCCGACCGACGGCGGCGGATTGAAGGGGATATCAGGCTTGGCAGGCAGCACCACCGGCGGCGTAACCGGACTCTGCACGTAGACGTATTGACCCGCCTTGACCTGCAGCGTTGTCGGGCTGCCGCCGGAGTTGGTTACGACGACGCTGCCGTTGCTAACACTCAGATAAAGGCCCGGCTTGATCGCGCCACAGGAATCCCCCTGACAGAAATGAGCATCGTAGATGGTCCCGCGGATTCCGATTGTGGCGGTCGGGGTACTCATCTTGTAGCTGTCCTGGTTGCCCCGTTTGCCGATCTGACCGGTGATGGTCCTGAGTCCACCTTTGATCAGATTGAAAGACCCGGCATCTTCTTTTGGCTTTGTCTCGTCGTAATTGTATTTTTCAACCTTGAACTGGCTGTTCGGCTTCAGGGTCACTTCACTGCCGTCATTGAATTTGAGGCGGGCGTAAGTGCGCTTCTCAGTCAAAACCGTATCCCCTTCATCAACCTTAGAGCCGATCGAGATCGCCTTGGTGGCGCCATCGGCCTTGCGGGCGGCAAGCGGACCGGAAACATGGGTCACGGTGGCCGCCTGCCCGGCAAACAC
>CAIYDX010000070.1 GCA_903925005.1 uncultured Geobacteraceae bacterium | reverse complement strand
TTTCGCGGGCTAGCATCTTGCGGATAACTGGTAAATCTGCCTGAATAACAAATGGTTAGGCCTATTGGACAAATTCCGCCGGTTTGGGCTTACAACCCCATTCAACCACCAGCCTTATCGCTTTTACCAGGGTTATCCTTATATGCGGTATCGTATTCAAATGGCTTGTAGGGCATTTTTGACGTAGCGAAAATAGCTTTACCGGTTTGATTCGGTAATATATATCTGCCTGAACTAAAAAGACCTCTGGCGGAGATTCCCGTCAAAGGTCTAAAGGTGGTCATTGTTGACTGTCCGTTGTGTCTCGGAATTGTTGTTAAACTCATACCTCAACCACAATTTCTATTCCGCTTTTATCGTGGTTTTATTGTGCTGTTTTTGCAAAAAGGGGCACAAATTGAGTTTTATCCACTTTATAGTTTTTGCAGGACAGGGCACAAGTGGGGCACAAGACAAAAAAAGGGCACTCTGGTAGAAGTGCCCTATTAGGAATACCCTAATCATTTCAATAAGTTATGGTGCCCGAAGCCGGAATCGAACCGGCACAACACTCACGTGTCGAGGGATTTTAAGTCCCTTGTGTCTACCAGTTCCACCATTCGGGCGCAGTTACCAGCAGACAGCTTATCAGCAGTTTACTCGCTCTTTAAGCTCTTTACCCGTTTTGAAGAACGGAGTCTTCTTTGAAGGAATCCGCACTACTTCACCACTTTTCGGATTCCGTGCTTCGCGTCCAAGACGCTCGCGAATCGTAAAGCTGCCAAATCCGCGGATTTCAACTTTATCACCGGATTTAAGGGCCTCTTCAATTGAATCAAAAACCGTGTTTACTACAATCTCCGAAACCTTGATATTCAACGTTCCGTGTGATTGAACAACTTTTTCGATGAGTTCACTTTTCGTCATAGGTCCCTCTGGCTCATGATGGAATTAATTAGACTTGTTGTTTAGGCTCTGTTTCAGCAAATCACCAAACGTTGAAGTAGACTCACCCTGCGAACCCATGTACTGCTCGAATTCAGCCTTTTCCGCAGCAACATGCATCGATTTTATCGAGAGCGATATGCGGCGCTCTTTCGGATCGCAGCTCAATACTACAGCTTCAAGCTTGTCGCCGACAGCTGCAAATTCTTTCGCTGAAGCAATTTTTTCGCGGGACAGCTCGGATACGTGAATCAGGCCTTCTATCCCCTCTTCCAGTTCGACAAAGATTCCGAAGTCGGTCAAGGAGGTAACAGTGCCGGTAACCAGTGCTCCCGCACGGTATTTACCAGGCGCCAGGCTCCAAGGATCCGGCTCAAGCTGCTTGATACCCAGTGAAAGACGCTCGTTCTCGACATCGACTTTCAGAACAACCGCATGAACAAGGCTTCCCTTTTCGTACACATCGCCCGGGTGCTTGATGCGTTTTGTCCACGACATATCGGATACATGTACCAGTCCGTCGATGCCATCTTCGATGCCGATAAACATCCCGAAGTCGGTCATGTTCTTGATCTGCCCCTCGATCCTGGTTCCTGCCGGATATTTCTCGGCAATGGTCGTCCAGGGATTTTCCGAAACCTGCTTGAGGCCCAGGGAAATCTTGCGATTAGCCATGTCGATGCCGAGAATGATCGTTTCGACTTCATCGCCTATATTCAGAACATCAGCAGCGCGGCGTACCCGCTTGGTCCATGACATTTCCGAAACGTGAATCAAACCTTCGATGCCGGACTCAAGCTCGACAAATGCACCATATTCCATCAGGCTGACAACACGCCCCTTAATACGTCCGCCGATCGGGAACTTGGCAGGCACGTCAAGCCATGGATCGCTGAGGGTCTGCTTGATACCGAGGGAGATTTTCCCTTTAGCGCGGTCATATTTGAGAACCTTGGCGGTAATCTGCTGGCCCGGTTTAAGGACATCCGCAGGTTTGCCGACCCTTCCCCAGGAAAGATCCGAAACATGAAGCAGCCCGTCAACGCCGCCCAGATCAACAAAAGCGCCATAGTCGGTCACGTTTTTGATCGTCCCTTGGACAATCTGCCCTTCTTCAAGTTTTTCCAGAGTTACGTCGCGAACCGATGCCCGCTCTTCTTCCAGAATTGCACGGCGGGAAAGGACGATATTGTCACGGCGCTGATTGATCTTGATAACCTTGAAGCGCGATTTCAAACCGATATAGCTGTCGGAATCGGATGAGGGACGAATATCAACCTGCGATGAAGGAAGGAATGCCTGAACTCCGATGTCCACCGTGAAACCGCCGTTAACTTTGCCGGTTACCGTGCCTTCGATGATGCCCCCTTCCTGGCAGGCATCGCCGATCTTATCCCATGCGGAAAGATAGTCAGCCTTCTTTTTGGAAAGCGCATAACCTTTCTTGCCATCCTGACGAGTCATCAATACACGAATCTTGTCGCCTATCTGTACAGTCACTTCGCCATCAGCGTTTGTAAATTCGGAGACAGGCACATGACCTTCCGACTTCAGTCCGATATCAACGAGGACCGTATCCAGATCGACGCGTACTACAGTTCCCTCTATGATTTTATCCCGTTCGGGACGATCTTTTAAACTTTCAGTGAAAAGCGCTGCAAATTCACTGCTTTGCTGGTCGCCGTCGAGTTCTTCATTCTCTTCACTCTCAGCGCCGAGCCTTTTAAAATTCACCATTACACCATACCTCCTGGACGTTTATCGTTTTTCTTTTTTTATTGAGCTTTGCAATGTAACAATATGTACCGAATATTTCAATCGCTTTTATTCAATTCCTCAATTTTGTTCACAACTTCATCTATTATCCATTTCGGAGTCGAAGCGCCGGCGGTGACGCCGACCCGCTCCGCGCCTTCAAACCAGGCAGGATTAATCTCGGCGGCAGTTTCAATATGATGGGTACGCGGCTGGATTTCGGCGCACACTTCAAGAAGCCTACGGGTATTGGCGCTGTTAAACCCGCCGATAACCAGCATGCAGTCAACACGCTTGGCAAGCGCCTTTGCTTCTTCCTGGCGGACCGCAGTTGCGTCACAAATCGTATTATAAACGCGTATTTCGCCGTTACGCATCAGACATTCACTTACGACGTTTTTAAGATTTTCAAACGACTGGGTTGTCTGGGCTACTACCCCTATTTTACTCATTTTAGGGAGCTTTTTGACATCTTCGCCGGATGCGACAACATATACTTTTTCGCCGCCGTAAGAGACGATTCCCTGAACTTCGGGATGGTCGGCATCGCCAACTACAATAACTCCATACCCGGCCTCCGAGAGGCTTTTCACATGTTCCTGGGCCTTTTTGACAAACGGACAGGTTGCATCGACAATATCAAGTTTTTTCTGCTTCGCTTCGTTGATATCTTTCAACTCGACACCGTGGGAGCGGATAATTATGGTCCCGTTATCAAGGCCGTTAAGTGAATCAAGGGCTTTAATCCCTAATTCTTCAAGCTTGCCGACAACCTGGGGCGAATGGATAATCGGTCCGAGCGTGTAGGTTTTCTGATCCTTGCCGGCCGCCTCAAAGGCCATCTGTGTTGCGCGTTTTACCCCGAAGCAGAAACCGGCCTGTTTTGCCAGGATAACTTTCATAGTGTGGCTTCCAGTTTTTCTCTTTTTTTACGGCACAGAGTAGCCATCTCGGCCAGCACTTCGTCAATAGTAAGTCTGGATGAATCGATCAAAATGGCATCATCAGCCTGCCTGAGCGGAGCAATATCCCGCTCCGAATCCTGTCGGTCACGCTTGGCGACATCGGCAATCGTCTCGGCCAGCGTAATCTGCTCCCCTTTACCGAGCAGCTCTTCACAGCGTCTTCTGGCACGCTCTTCCACGGAAGCACTCAGATAGAATTTCACTTCGGCATCCGGAAACACCACGGTGCCGATATCGCGCCCTTCGAGAACGACACCGCCTCTGTTCCCCATCAGCTGCTGCGCTTTCAGCAGCGCATCCCTCACCGGCTTGAGAGCCGAGGTTTTGGAAGTCAGCAACGACATTTCCGGAGTACGGATTTTGTCGGTGACATCCATGCCGTTGGCAAGCACAACCTGTTTCCCTGAAACCAACTCAAGTCGGATGTCGATATTTTGGCAGAATTGCTCGACTCTTTCAAAATCATCAAGGTCAATTCCGGCTTGCGAAAGCAACAGGGCCGCTGCCCGGTACATGGCTCCGGTATCTATCTGAATATAGCCGAGCCGTTCGGCCAGCAAACGGGCGATAGTACTTTTTCCGGCGCCGGAGGGGCCGTCAATCGCTACAACAATGCCGTCAGGTCGTGAAGGCATCATCTATTTGGACGCAACTTTTTCGAGCAGCGGAAAAAAGGTCGGAAATGATGTTGCAACGCATCCGATATCGGTTACGGTTATCGCGCCGGTGGCGACCAGAGCGGCAACGGACATCGACATCGCAATGCGATGATCGCCGCAACTGTCGACACTCCCGCCCAAAAGCTGTTCCGAACCGGTAATGTCCATACCATCTTCAACTTCGGTAACGGTGATGCCGACTTTTCTGAGATTATCCGCCATCGCGGCAATCCGGTCCGTCTCTTTCACCCGTAATTCCTTGGCATCCCGGATGGTCGTAACCCCTTCCGCACGGGCCGCGGCGACACAGATCGCCGGAAATTCGTCGATAGCGCGGGGAACGACGCTGCCGGATATGGCAATTCCCTTGAGGCGGGAGGTTTTCACCAGAAGGTCGGCAACCGGTTCGCCTGAAACTTCGCGCAACTCCAGCAGCTGAATATCCCCCCCCATCGACTGCAGAATATCGATAACACCGGTACGGGAAGGATTGACCCCGACATTTTTGATCAACAGTTCGGAGTTCGGCGTAATCAAGGCGGCTACGATAAAGAAGGCGGCGGACGATATGTCTCCCGGCACGGTCACTTCCTGGGCCGTCAGCTCGACTCCGCCCCGGACCGTTACCCCTTTGTCGCTGTTTTCCAGCGACGCGCCAAAAAGGCGGAACATCCGCTCCGAATGATCCCGCGACAGGCTCGGCTCGCTGACCGTAGTTTCGCCTTCGGCATAGAGGCCGGCCAGCATGATTGACGACTTGATCTGAGCGCTCGAGACCGGAGATTGATAGTCGATCCCTTTCAGAGAGCCGCCGACAATGGCAAGCGGCGCCAAAGTCCCACTCTTACGGCCGGCTATGCGGGCTCCCATGCGGGAAAGCGGCTCGATCACCCGTTTCATCGGCCGTTTTCGCAGATACTGATCGCCGGTCACAACCGAAAAAAACGCCTGGCCGGAAAGGAGTCCCGTTATCAGTCTGATAGTTGTGCCGGAGTTGCCGCAATCGAGCACATCGCCCGGCTCTTTCAGGCCATGAAGCCCGCGACCGGTGATCCGGATAATTTCGCCGTCATCGTCGATTTCAACACCCATGGCACGAAATGCGTGCATGGTAGAAAGATTATCCTCGCCGCGAAGAAACCCGCGTACCGTCGTGACGCCGTTGGCTATCGCCCCGAGCATGATGGAGCGGTGGGAGATGGATTTATCGCCGGGAACGACTATTTCGCCCCTGATTGAAGCTGCCGGCTGTATGGTTATTGAATTCACGGGCACTCCAGATAAGATTTGTGTATTACACTATTCCGTCACGGAACTGTTTTGCGATGGTAAAAAATTCGGCCAAACCGGCTTGATCGCTGCTGTCAATTCTTCTGCGCAGCTCCGCAAGGCTGGCGGAAAAACCGTCAATGCTGGCTAACAGCGCGCCCCGGTTCATCAGAGCAATATCGCGCCACATGACCGGATCGGAAGAAGCGATCCTGGTAAAGTCGCGGAAACCGCCGGCTGTATAGGAGAGCACGTTTTCCCCCTCCACGTCGGCCATGCCAACCGCATGCACCAAGGCATAGGCAACGGCGTGAGGCAGGTGCGAGATTTCGGCGAAGATCCGGTCGTGGTGTCCCGGCTCCATCGAGCAGACATCGGCGCCGGTAAGCCGCCAGAGGCTGGCAACCGTCGCCAGAGCGGCAGGGTCGGTCCGCACGGTCGGGGTCAGAATACAGCGCTTCCCCCGGTAGAGCGTGGCAAACGAGGCGGCCGCCCCCGAATGTTCGGTGCCCGCGATCGGGTGCCCGCCGACAAAGTGGCAGCCGGCCGGCATGAGCGCTTCGCACTCCCGGACAATGGCCGTCTTGACGCTGCCGCCGTCGGTGACGATGCAACCTGGAGAAAGGACCGGGGCAATCTCGGCAACCACGGCCGGGATGGCACAGACCGGCACGGAAATGAATACCATGTCCGCACCCTGCACCCCTTCGAGAACATCCTGGGTAATCTCGTCGCAAATCCCCAGTGAGAGCGCTTCCTCAAGGTTGGCGCGGGATCTGCCGATGCCGACGACACTTTTCACGGCGCCCGCCTCGCGCAAAGCGCGGGCCAGGGAGCCTCCGATCAGCCCCACACCGATTATTGCCAAACGATCTATCTTAGTGGTCATCCGCGTAGCCCCCTACATCGACCGCGGATAAGATCCGAGAATTTTCAGAAACTGGCAGCACCCCTTGAGTTCATCAAGAGCTTCCGCAACTTCGGGGTCGGAGACATGTCCGAAAAGATCGAGAAAGAAGATGTATTCCCAGGCCTTGCTCTTGTATGGCCGTGATTCAATCTTTGTGAGATTGATGCCCCGCTTGGCAAAAGGCTCAAGCATACGGCAAAGGATTCCCGGCTCATCCTTGACCGAGAAGAGCACCGAGGTCTTGTCGCTCCCGGAACGGTCGCACCCCTTGCGGGCAATCACCAGAAACCGGGTAAAATTATTGACCTGATCTTCGATCCTGCTTCTGACAACCTTGAGATCGTAGAGCGAGGCGGCCAGCTCGCTGGCTATGGCAGCGGCGGTGTAATCCTCACTGGCGATCTGGGCCGCCACGGCGGTGGAGGCCACATCGACCAGGGGAACGCCGGGGAGATTATCGTCCAGCCACTGACGGCACTGGGCAATCGGCTGGGCATGGGAGTAGACCTTCTTGATATCCTCAAGTCGTCCGGTACGGGACAACAGGTCGTGATGCACCTCAAGAAGAATCTCGGAGGTGATTTGCAGTTTACTATCCACAAACATGTCCAGGGTATGGGAGATAACCCCTTCCGTCGAGTTTTCAACCGGTACGACGCCGTAAAGCGCCCTCCCCTTTTCAACCTCTTCAAAAACCGCCGGAATCGACTTCATCGGGACCAGTTCGGCCGAAAGACCAAACTGCTGCATCGTCGCAAGGTGGCTGAAGGTCGCCTTGGGACCCAGAAAGGAGACCTTCATCGGGGATTCCAGCGCCAGGCATGCCGAGATAATTTCGCGATAAATGCTTTTCAGGGCATCATTCGGAAACGGACCCGGATTTTGGCTCAAGAGGCGCTCATAGATCTGGCGCTCACGCCCCGGTACGTGGAAATCAAGGTTTTTACCCGATTTCAGCCGGCCGACTTCAAGAACGACCTGCGACCGCTCATTCAGCAGGTCAAGGATGGCATCATCAATACTATCGATTCGAGAACGAAGATCCTGAATGGTTAATGCACTCTTCTGCAAGGGAAACCGCCTGGTGGGTAGTGACATGATAAGATGCTAAAAAAGAGTGACAATGTAAAACAAGGGCTGAAAAAAAGCAACCGCTTTTAGGATCCTATTGTTGTGCTTCGGTTCAACCTACTCGCAATTAAACTTCAGCAGCCATGCATCATACACGGCCACCTTCTCTTCTCCAAAAGGGAGCAGCTTTTTCCTCACCTTCTCAACACTCTTGCGCTCGTGCACACGACCGGGCTTCTTCGAATAGAACAGATCGGCAAAGCAGATAATCTGTTCGGCAAGCGACTGCGGGCACATGTCGCGATGCGGAAGCGGCAGATCCTGGCGGACAATATCTTCACACGTCAAACCGACGCCGGTATGGCGTTCACATACCAGCGCATGAAGCGGATAACCTTCCCGCTCCAGAATTTCACGTCCGAGAACACCGTGCATGATATAGGGATGTTTGCCATGCAGCCCCAGTCCTGGGGCATTTATCAGGCAGACGCCGATGTCATGCAGCAGAGCCGCTTCTTCGATAAAGATACGGTCACCTTCCGGCAATGCAAGGCGATCAACAACTTCCAGCGCCAGGTCTGCGACGTTCCGGCTATGTTCTGTTACTATTTTTAGCGGTTCGCCATCAAGATAGCTAGCCAGCAGCTTTGTTGTCCACATACGGCAGACTCCCGTCATTGTTACGCTATTTTTTTTCCTGATAGATAAGCGAACTTCTCCAGTTGAAAGCTTCAAGTTGTGCCGTCAGCAGTTGGTCGAGAGAGACCCCGCATTCATGCAACAGAACGGTTACTGCATCAAAATCAGCCGTCTCCAGCTTTTCGGTCAGATTCAGCATCTTGCCAAGCCGACCTTCCCGCTTTAACAAAGCGGAACCGACATCATCATTAAGGTTCAAATTGGCAACTATTTCAGCCATGGGTATCTCGAACAGGACATCCAGCAACGACAAAATACCTGTCATGAATGCCGTTTCCGCCTGTTCATTGCTGGCCGCATGACCGGACGCCCTTTTCAGCATACTCTCCATGAGACGGCCACGGACGGCAGCCATCTCAAGCAACGGATGATTTATTCCACGCGAATCATGTCCGGCGAAAAGTGACAGCTGCGTCCAGCGCCGGAGTTGATTTATTCCGAGCATAAGGATTGCATGCCGGAGCGTTTTGATTTTTTCACGCATTCCGAGTGAAACCGAATTGACCAGTTTCAGCAGATTGTAGGAAATACCCGGATTTTCCTTGAAGGTCGTTTCGATCATCTCCACGCTTTCACCAGCCGCCAACTGCTGCTGCAGCTTCAACAACGCCAGTATGGAGACATCGATCTTATTGCGATTCAGCACGACTGGCCGCGCAAAGAAATAACCCTGAAACAGGTCAAAACCCAAATCATAGCAGATCTGAAACTGTTCAACCGTTTCCACTTTTTCGGCTAGAAGCTTGACAGGGTACTCGCGCAACTTTCTGACCATATCCGGCAAAGCATCAGTCCCGGTTAACAGAATGTCGATTTTGATAATATCTACGATTTTATAGACTTCGCTATTGGCGGCATCAAATTCATGGTCATCAAGGGCAAGGAGAAAACCGCTTTTCTTCAGCTCTCGGCAGCGTTCGATCACCTGTTCATCGAGTTGTATAAACTCCAGCAACTCGATAACCGTCTGATCTACCGGCAAAAGCTCAAGCATCTCCGACAACAGCAACTTGAGCGGCACATTAATAAATCCCAGCTTTCCGCACAGAACCTCATTAATCCCGAACGAATCAAGCGCTAGTGCAATAACATTCGAGCAGGCGTGTGAATAGCTCGCGAAGATGGCACGATCGATGTCAGCAGAACGGAACAGCAGCTCAAAACCGATAATTTCCTGGTTGCGATCAAGAATCGGCTGGCGTCCCAAAAAGAATTTTTCTGAAGGTACATCCATTAAAACACCTGCTAAACCATCTCTGAAAAGTTGATAACCGGATAGATACTAGCAGAAGTACGGCAGAGTTCAAGTGTCATGATTCGACTTCCACCTTTACATTATCTTGCGCATCATGCTAACCTTGCAAAAAATTGGTCCTGTGACGGTCACCTCCAGTAGGCAAGCAATAATCATCTGTTGCTTGCCTACTTTATTCAGAATGTTCTCGTCATGGAGCCCCAGGAGCTCTTTATATGAAACGAAAAGCAATCGCCCTCCTCTCGGGGGGACTCGACTCAACTCTTGCCGTCAAGATGATGCTTGATCTTGATATTGAAGTCGAAGCCCTCAACTTCACCTCCCCTTTTTGTACCTGTACCGGGAAAAACTCCGGCTGCAAATCTGAAGCGGTTCGCGTCGCCCAGGAATACAACATTCCGATCAAGGTAATGCACAAAGGTGCGGATTATCTGGAAATCGTCCGCAACCCGGTTCACGGCTACGGCAAAGGGGTCAACCCCTGCGTGGATTGCCGGATATATCTGCTCAAGAAGGCGAAAGAGTATATGCTTGAAAGTGGCGCCGACTTCGTTTTTACCGGCGAGGTATTAGGTCAGCGGCCGATGAGCCAGCGGCGGGACACGCTTCGGGTCATAGAGCGGGAAAGCGGGCTGGAGGGGCTCCTGCTGCGGCCGCTTTCAGCCCGTCATTTCGAACCGACTGTCCCGGAAAAAGAGGGGTGGGTTGACAGGGACAAACTGCTGGCGATTGAAGGACGTTCCCGCTCTGTACAGATGAAGATGGCGGAAGATCTGGATGTGAAGAACTACCCCTGCCCCGCCGGCGGCTGCCTGCTAACCGAGTTGTCATTCGTTCCCAAAATCCGCGATGTGTTTGATCATTCGGAAGAGCTCAACCTGCGCGATTTTCGGCTGCTCAAAACCGGCCGGCACTTCCGCATCGGCTCGGAGAGCAAAGCGATCATGGGACGCAGCGAAACCGACAACAACCAGCTTGAACATATTCGGCAGCACGGAGAGGCCGCCCTGACATGGCTGGACGGCAATACACCGGTGGCCATCATCATCGGCGAACAAGACGATGATCTTTTCAAACTCAGCGCCAGAATACTGCTCCGCTACACCAAGGCCGAACCGGGCGCCGTCTGCCGCATGGAGCTGCGTCTAAATGATTCCAGACAGGTTTTCTCGGTGGTCAATGACATGGATCCGGATGCAGTGGACAGGTATCTGGTATCATAACAGTTCGTCATATTAATAATTGCACATAATATTTTCAAATTCAGCCTCAATACTAAGAAATGCCTTGACAATCTCCGGATCGAAATGTTTTCCGCTTTCATTTTCGATCATAGCCTTCACCTCTTCATGATTGAAACCTTTGCGGTAACAACGGTCCGAGCAGAGCGCGTCGTAAAAGTCCGCCAGCGCCATGATTCGCGCCGATAGAGGAATGTTTCTCCCGATAAGTCTGTCGGGATAGCCGGTACCGTCCCAGCGCTCATGATGATAAAGAGCAACTTCTATCCCCATGCCGACAAAAGAGTTCCCAGAATAGTGGTTAAAAACCATCTGCATGTTATCTGCCCCCATGATGGCATGGGTTTTCATTATCTCAAACTCTTCCTGACTCAGCTTGCCAGGCTTGAGAAGGATGCTGTCAGGTATGGCTACCTTGCCGACATCGTGCAATGGCGCCGCATGCTGAATGCATTCTACAAATTCAGGCGTAATATATGTCTTATAGGGGGAATTTCCTCCAAGCCTCTCTGCCAGCAACTTGCAATATTCCCGCACCCGTTCCAGATGTGCTCCGGTATCCTCATCCCGTTGTTCAGCAAGCCTTGCCAGGGCAAAGATCGTTGCCAGCTGCGCATCCGAGACCTCCATGATCTGTTTTTCCAGCGTTTCCCGAAGTTCAAGCTTGCTCTCATGCATTGAAAGCTTAAGATGAAGCAATATCCTGTTTCGTAATTCTGCGAAATGCAGCGGTTTGGTGATTATATCATCGGCACCGGCATCGAAGGCTTTGGTCTTATTTTCAATGTCGGACACGACCGTCATGAATATGATCGGAATATCTTTGTATCCGGTCAAAATCTTGAGATTTCTGCAGAGTTCATAACAGTCGGCATCCATAATGTTATCAGCCAGCAAAACCAGGTTCGGGGTATAGTTTCTCGCCGTCATCAACGCGGCTGATCCGATCGGAAAAGCAAGTATCTCGCACTGTTGCAACGACAACATTCCTTTAATCAAGGCTGATGCTGTAGGGTCGCTGTCGATAACCATGATCCTTGTCTTATTTAGATGCAGTGCTATTTCATTTTCTGTCTCGCTACGGTTACAGTCTGAAAAGATATTCAATTTATATCGCTCCCTTGTAAAAACCTTCATGCAAGATCGTAAAAAAACGCACTGCTTCAATTGCAGTTTTTTAATTCTTTAAGAATCTCAACCTGACGTTGATAGATGAATAGTGATAAATCCTTCTCCGTTTTCTCGTCGTGCTCAAAGAGCAAAACGCATTCGAACATCGGACCTCCGGTTATTCTAAGAAGATTGGCCTTGATCTGCAATTCAATTATCTGACCGTCACAAAAGAATTTGAACAACATGGCAATATAACCGGCCTTTTCAAGGCAGTAACCGGCAGGTGTGGTTACCCGGCACCCTGTCATCGAAATATCGCGAATTACCCCCGTAATTTTATCGGAGTCAGTAATAATCATTACATTTAACGGCACTTTCAGACGGACACGCACCGCGGAACGCCTGGTGAAATGGACTTCCGCATAAGAAAAGTTTTTCAAAGCGACCAAACCGGATGCAATATCAATATATGCTAATTTGGCCAGAATCGGTGTATCGAGAAATGGAGCTTGAATAATTGTTTCCATGGAGAGCTGGATTGCCGCCAATTGAAGCGGGCACGCTTTGAAGAGTATCTCGGTACTATTAAATTCACAAATATTGCCGTCGTTTGTTACGGGGAGCTCTTTGTAGATATTAAGAAATGATATTTTTTTGTGCGGTGTAGACGCATACACTTTGGTGAAAGTGGACAATATATCGGACTCGTCAACATCTTTCGAAGAAACGGTTACTTCATTGTAGATTATTTTTCTCATTATTATCCCTATGCTGTAAACAGCAGATTTAAAGGTGTAATGGATCGAGCGATCAGAAAATTAATTTACAGACGGAGGGGGCGATTGAATGCCCATCACTGTGATATCGTTGATAAAATTTGAATAGTTAAATGGTTTACTAATAAATTTTACAAAAGGATCCAGCGACATCCGATTGTTGAAAACATCTCTGCAATTAGTATGACCTGATGAAATATAAACCGTCGTCATTTTATCCGGATCATGCTCCATTTCCAGCTTCCGGATAAGATAAAGAGCTTCACACCCATCCATAACCGGCATCTGGTAATCCATTATGATAACGGAATAAGGTTTACCTTCTTTGCGGGCTTCGGCAAATTTGTAAACAGCCTCCTCACCATTCTCCGCCTCATCCAGATGCCCTAATTCGCAAAGCATGCTCGACAATAAAGCCCTTATAAACGTGTCATCATCAACAAGGAGAATCCTCACTTAACAAACTCCTTTCGTGGTCATGCAGCAGGTTTATGTATTCGACAAATATTCCGGATTGCTGATGCAGAAGAAGTGCCAAGAATATCTTGTTGATAACGTACTGTATATTATACGGAATACTCTTGTGGCACAGATAAACAGGTGAGACATTAGTCTACATGCTAGCTATGAACTAGGGGTGAAGTAACAGGTTATTCGGTTATAAGTGGTGATAAATAGACGTCTAAGCGGGTAAAGCGAAGTCGTGGATGGTCATGCGACATTTGTAGCACTACTTCACAATGTCGCAACAGTTCAAAGCAGAAGGCGAACGGAACTTTTCAAAAGATACTACAGGTTAATAATGTTCTTCCTGATAGACAGGTACTTCATCCAGAAAGCCTGCCCGCACCGCAGCATGTTTGAGAGCCGTGTCAACATCGAAGATCAGCCGTTCTCGATCCTTCGGATAGCTGCCGGAAAGGTTGAGGAAATTGGATACATGATTGGAACGGAGAATGGTTTTGGCAGGATGCAGATGCTCCAGCATTTCGCGCGTTTCCAGCATCAATTCGCGCCGGGTGCATAGTTGGAGCGAGCGGACGTAATCATCATTATGGCGATGAAACATGGTCAACAGGGAGAAAAATTCCGGATTTACGCGATTGACCCACTCCGCGGTTGCACGGGCGTGCTGCAGGCTTCGTCCGCGCCCCGCCAAACCAAGGATCGCCGTTACCGAGAGTTTCATGCCGGCCTCACGGGCAGCAAGCGCCAGTTCCGCCATCCGCTCGGAGTTAAAGCCCTTGTTAACCGCCAGCAGTGTAGCGTCGTCACCGGACTCCAGTCCGAAATAGAGAATTTTCAGACGCTTTGCGCGCAACTTGGACAACTGTAAGGCGTTCTTGTTTGTCAAACTGTTTGGAGAGGCGTAGGAAGCAACGCGAGTCAGAGCTGGAAACGTTGCTGTCAGAGCATCAAGAATAACGCAGAGATCGTCGAAAGGATAAATCAGCGCATCGCCGTCCGCCAGGAAAATCCGGTCGATACGAGGACGATACAGGGCAGAAATCTCGGCTATTTCCGCCAGAATATCCTGGAGCGGACGAACATGAAATTTCTTGCCTTTATACATGCCGCAAAAGCGGCACTGATTCTGGGAGCAGCCGATAGTGATCTGAAATATCAGGCTTCGTGCTTCACTTGGCGGGCGAAACAGTGGTTCGATGTAATGCGGCATACTTTCAATATCCTTATCACAAATGTCATTACGACTCTGCAGAGCGGCCAGCCGGTATCATGGACTCACAAGGAACTTTGGTCTGACAGAGCCCGCACCCAAGTTGAGACACATTATAGACTTCGGCAAGTCTGTGCGGTACGGTGGAGTAGACATATTCACGACAGCGCAGCTTGTCATGTCCTTCATCGGTAACGGCTCCGACCGGGCAGCGCGTGATGCAGGCGCCGCAGCGCTCATTACGATAGCGCAGGCAGTTATGACGATGGCTTGGAGCGGTGCGAGGCGAGGCTGCCAACGGGAGGTCGGTTACGATACTGCCGCAACGATGGGCAATTCCTCTGGAAGTTATAAAGCCGTCGTTCAGGCTGAAGGTGCCAAGCCCTGCGGCATAAGCGGCATGGCGTTCGGACCAGGTTGAAGCGATACCGACCGGAGTATCACCTAACTCCTGCCAGAGCGGAGAATATTGAGGCGCCACCGCTCTCTGCCCCATCCCTTCAAGCCAGGTCACCAGATGACGCCGCAGCTCTCCGTTGAGCGCTTCGCCGTGCGTACGTGTTTCAGACCATTCACGCGACGGCCATTCGCTCTGAATGCGGTTTGTCGCTCGGACAGACGAACCGATAGGTAGAATCCAGCTGATAACCGAAACTGCTCCGGGAAGCAGCTCCTGAGGCGTAAGATGAAACGTGCCGATGACCTGCTTGTATTGATCGTAAAGAGGGTCTTCAGCGTAGGAAAAGCCGACCAGAGGGGGGTCAAAATATGGACCGGCGCCGCACGGCACGCTGTTGCCCGGATGGTCGGATATGAATCCGGTTATCTCACTACTGACAAGCTCCTCCATCAGACGCCCCCACGATTTTTTCCATTACCTGTCAGACATGCTTTATTCTAGATTCAGAATTTGATGTGCAGCCCTATGCCGAGTGATTGAGGAGGTGCTCTGATGTCGCCACGTTGCTGCTCGGGCGTTACGGTAAGATACTTGTAGTCCATTTTCAAGGTGAAATTTATACCAAGAAGATAGCTGAAACCTAATTGTGCGGCAATTCCGGTTTTAAACCTTGTCATATCACCCGATCTCATGTCTGGTTGATACGTATACGCCAGCCCAGTTCCCATGTACGGCATGAAATCCTTCGCGATGTCAAAGCCGTATTTTGCAGTCACGCTGCCCGGTTCAGGCGCTTTGGCATCAGCGGGTGCCGTAGTCAGACGCCCACCACTCAACGAAAATTGTTTATAAAGTTCCTCGGCGGAAACCGGGCAAGAATGAAAGAGGAGTATGCAGCAAAGAAACAGAACAATTGTAATGTTTATTTGTAGACCTTTCATTTCGGAAGCACCTACACCTATCAAAGAGTTCCGTCATGGATTCAGGACAGTTGCGATTTCCTGGCGAGAGTGCGTTCATACAGGATTCGTGCATAATCTATTTCACGCATGACACCTTTAACATCAGCCGGAGTGTCATTCTGCTTGAAGAGTCCGGTCAGCTCGGAAGTCACGCTCAGTGTGCCATTTGCATACAGTTTCCAGATTTCCCGTCCATAATCAGTTGAGAGCAGTTCCGGAGCAAAGCGGCCAAAATAGGCTGTTATGTTTTCCACATCGCGCTCAAGCATACTGCGGGCATTGTTATTACCTGCGGCATTGACCGCCTGCGGCAGATCGATGATGACCAGACCGTCACGACCAACGAGAACATTGTACTCGGACAGGTCGCCATGAATGATTCCGGCGCAGAGCATAAGAACTATTTCGTTAATCAGCAGACGATGGTATTCACGAGCCTTCGCCCCGGTCAAGCGAATATCGTTAAGCCGGGGAGCCGCATTGCCGTCGGCATCAACTACGAACTCCATAAGCAGAATGCCGGCAGCGTAGTCATAAACATGTGGAACTCGCACACCGGCTTCCGTCAACGTCCTCAATGCATCCACCTCGGCATTTTTCCAGGCTTCTTCGGTTTCTTTGCGCCCATACCTGGTATTTTTCTGCATCGCTCGCGCCTGGCGGCTGTTACGTCCTTTGCGCCCTTCTTGGTACTGAGCCATCTGGCTGAAGCTACGGGTACGGATATCTTTGTACACTTTGGCACAGCAAAGTTCACCCTTTGACTGCACGACATACACATCCGCTTCCTTGCCGCTCATCAGCCGGGATACCACCTCATCCACCAAGCCGTTTAGTACCAGTATTTCAAAGCATTCGGGAGTTTTCATACTTGAATTGTTGTAACTGTACTGCACTCAATCTGATACATTTACGATTCCTTTATATAGTGGCTCTGCGCCAAACATGAAATGAACGGCAGGCAAGTGCTACACAGCTTATCATTAGTACACCAAAAACGGCAAGTACGATGAATATAAAACTAGACGGCGTATAAACGCGAAAGGCCCGATGTCAATACACCGAGCCTTTCAA
>CAIYDX010000069.1 GCA_903925005.1 uncultured Geobacteraceae bacterium | reverse complement strand
TCACGATATGTATTGGGATAATCGCACCCTGCTTTCAATGGCATTTCCACCGTTATTCCTTTGAATAAGAAGGTTTACGAGGATTATACCATATGGGGCACTAACCGACTACCCCGTTTATTCATTTTCAATGTTCACCATGATTCTACTCCGCCTCTATCCCAACGGCTGCTGTCTTCCAGATTTTCGCGGTGAACCCCGTCATCATCTACTGCCAAGATACAGCTACAGCCTGATAATGCCAAAGTCAGGAGAAGCATGACTACCAGTTTTGTCGCTTGAGTTATTTTCATTTGTCACCATCTTCTTGAACTTTTTCGGAAATCAAGGTCTTTGTCTTTTTTCAAGAGGCTCATTTGTATTGAAACAGACAATATTGGCATCTGAATGCAGTAAATGCGAGCCATCCGGATGATAGTTCAATGCTGTTGCTACCTCTTCTATCACGTAATATTGTTGTCCCTTGCAGCTTTCAGCGCCTTTGGCGATAAAATATTTCATCATCATGTCACTCATTTTCTGAATAGTTTCCGCATCACCGATTGCAGCCGAGTTTTTAGCGAAGACGCCATTGTTTATCAGAAATCTTTTTACTACGATGGCCTGGGGAAATGAAATCTTGTAGCTCCCCTTGAAAATACCCATAAATTGAGCTTTTTCGGATTTTTCTTCGGCCGAGGAACTTCCGACATAAACAGTTGAAATTGCCAGCGCAAAAATCATCAATGCCAGAAATCTTGGCAAATATTTTGAATTTCTCGTCATATTGGTTCCTCATTCTCAGGTCATATTGTTATCTGATTAGCACCGATCTCCCGCTAAGACGGTCAAACAATCCCCTCCCCCTCGGGGAAAAGGAACTTGCGGGAGATTGATCCTATTCAGCTATTATTAACTACAAAAGCAAATGGCCTGCCAATAAGTAAATAATAATCAGATGTTTAGAATCATCTTTTAATACAAGGCATTAGATTGAATGGCGGGCAAACCGAGAGGTATGAAATGATGGACTTGACCTCAGTATTTGGTGGAGCCTCAGTATGCTGAGGGGGATGAGAAATGAAGGATGAAGGATGAAGGATGAAGGATGAAGGGAGGTTATCCTCTCTCATCCCTCATCTCTCATCTGGTTTCAACCAATTTATTGCCGGAAAATACCGTATTTACGCATTCTGGCGCGAAGGGTGCTGGCGTTGAGACCTAAGAGTATCGCGGCTCCGTTTTTACCCTCGATGCGCCATCCGGTTTTTTTGAGCACCTGGAGGATGTGGTCGTGTTCAAGTTCTACAAGGGCTTGTATGTTCTGTTCCGCCGGTTCCTCTTTCTTGCTGAACGTGTCGAATCGCTCCAATACTTGTAATGCGTTCCCCTGGCTGATGATTACCGCGCGCTCCACAACGCTTTCCAGTTCACGCACGTTGCCGGGCCAATGATATTCCAGAAGGGCGTTCATGGTTTGTATTGATACGGTATCTATCTTTTTGCCGATTTTCTTGTTGAATTTGGTGACAAAATGGTTGACGAGCAGCGGGATATCATCCATACACTGCCGGAGCGGCGGCATAGTGATCGGAAACACATTGAGTCGATAGAACAGATCCTCCCGGAACTTACCGTTCTTGATCTCTGTTTCCAGGTTTCGGTTGGTGGCCGCGATGATCCTGACATCGGTTTTGATGGTTCGTGGATTACCCAGTCGCTCGAACTCGCCGTCCTGAATGACCCGGAGCAGTTTGCACTGCAGATCGAGCGGCAACTCGCCGATTTCGTCGAGAAATATGGTGCCGCCGTCGGCCAATTCGAAGCGGCCGATCTGCTTGGTATCGGACCCGGTGAATGCGCCCCTCTCCCGCCCGAAAAGCTCGCTTTCCACTAGACTTGCCGGCAGGGTCGTGCAGTTGACCGTAATCAGCGGCCGTCCCTTGCGACTGCTTCTGCCGTGGATGGCACGCGCCACCACGCCTTTGCCGGTGCCGGTCTCACCAAGTAGAAGAACGGTCGCGTTCATCGGCGCTACCTGTTCGACCTGGGAAAACACCCGCGAGAGGACAGTGCTCTGGCCAACAATTTCGCCGAAGTTGAAATGCTGGTCAACCTCCTGCTGCAGGTAGATATTTTCAGCCTTGAGCTGGTCTTTTAACCGTTTTATTTCCGCATTCGAATTTTTGAGTGTTGATTCGGTCTGCCTACGAATCTCAATTTCCTGTTTGAGCTGCATATTTGAAGCGTATAGCTCCTTTGTTCGCTCAAGGACGATATCCTCCAGTTTATTGTGTGCGTGTTGCAGCTTGATTTCCAGTTGCTTGCGAACCGAGGTATCGATAATGGAAGTAAGGATATAAGTGGTTTTGTTTACGCTGATGACGGCAATGCTCTGTAAATGATAATAGTTCATCGAATCATCGGAATTAGTGAACATGAGTTCGCATTTCAGCAGGACCTTTTTTTGCAAAGTTAATGCGAGGTGATTGGAAAAAATCTCCCGTTGGTCCGGTTCCGCTATAAAGCTGCTAAAGTTTTTATCGATCAGCGCGCCTTTTTCTTTTTCAAGCAGTTGAGCGCCGGAAAAATTTACATTTAGTATCTGTCCGCGCTCATCAAAAATGAAATAAGCGGTCGGTGCAAAGTGGAATAATTCAATGTATGCCTTCTGCGATAATTTCAGCTCATCTTGGCTTCGGCGCAACTCTTCATTTTGCATCTCAAGCTCGATCTGGTAAATCTCATTCTCCTGAGCAAGCCGCTGCAGATCGAGGATGGAAGATGGAGACTGGTTGGGCGATTTTATAGTACTGAACAGCTTTTCCGCCTGACGACGCAGTTCGGTAGCTGGTGATGATTGGTTCGCTTTTTTGCTGATTGCCATTGTCAGCTCTCTTTTGTTCGGTGTTTTGTAAAATTCTTTGCAAACCTTTACGTTAAGTTTACCCCTGTTTCAATAAATTGCAAATTTATAAAAGAGATAACTGCGATTATCTGAAAAGGTGATTAATTATTGGCAGCATATTTGACGTATTCAGAAATTGCTTTGACGGCTGCCTGTTCTGGGGGTATGTTTTTATTAACGGAATAAAGCAGGCTTCCATAAAAACATCAGAGCGAGGTTGCCCCATGTCAGATACGCTGCCGGTCGGCAAAGATACACTCCGCATCCGGGCGATGACCATCGACGATTTTGCCGAAGTCTTTCATATCGGTGAAGAGGTTTTTACCGCCGAATCTTTCCAGAGCCTTTACCGAACCTGGGACGAATACGAGATTACCACACTCTTCAATTCGGACAGCGAACTCTGCCTGGTGGCGGAAGCGGGTGATGAAATTCTCGGCTTTGCCTTGGGAACAACGGTTACCAAGCACAACTCCCCCTGGAAGTACGGTTATCTCGTCTGGGTGGGGGTCCGCACGAATATTCAGCAGGGTGGGGTGGGGAGCGGGCTGTTCAAAGAGATCAAGCATCGCATGAAGGAACAGGGGGTAAGGATGATGATTATAGACACCTCCGCCGATAACCAGCCGGCAATCCGCTTCTTTGAAAAGCAGGGGTTCGGCGATGTGCAAGAACATGTCTATATGTCCCTCAACCTGACCCGCAAAAGCAGAAGAAAACCGGTAAAGAAATCATGAATTACCGCCTGGATAACGTATGGCGCGCCATCAATCCCGACCGGCTGCGAAAAACGCTCTTCGATATGCTCGATATCTATTCACCATCCGGTAAGGAGGAGGACATCCAGCTTTATCTGGAAGAGCTCCTCACTCGGGCAGGTTTCAGCGTTGAACGCCAGATTGTGGAAGAGGATCGCTATAACCTGCGCGTGACAATGGGGTCAGGCGACCCCTGCCTCTACATGGTTGGGCATGTGGACACCGTCCCGGCCTGGGATCTTGATGAATTCGGGCCGAAAGAGAAGGATGGCACTATTCACGGTCTGGGGAGCGCCGATATGAAGGGTGGCTGCGCCGCCATGGTCGAGGCGTGGCTGGCTCTGGCCGAGGCTTTGGAACCGGCGGAGCGGCCTTCGGTCGGTCTGCTGCTGGTGGTAGGAGAGGAAGAAAACGGCGATGGCAGCGCGTTTTTCCTGGAATCCAGCCGTCCCCCCTGGGTAATTATCGGTGAGCCGACAAGCCTGGCCGCCAAATTTGCCCATTACGGCTATCTGGAAGCCGGTTTCGTCACGTGCGGTCTGCAAAGTCATTCCTCACTGCCGGAACTGGGACATAATGCCGTTGAATCGATGCTGCGCGTGCTGTTGATGCTCGGAAACGACCCGCTGTTCGATAGGGCGAAATCGGAGATTGTCTATTCAATCCGTGAAATGAGATCGTCGCAGGCCGGTTTTGTCGTGCCGGATCGTTGCGAAACCTGGATTGATCTGCATCTTCCCCCTGAACATGATCCGACCGCCCTTCAGGATGCCATCAGGCAGATCGTTGCCAACGTCGATAAAACCATTCCCGGTCTGGATCTCAATGTCACATTTGATTTCTCCTCACCGGGCTACAATCTTGGTACCGACAACCGTCTTGCGCAGATTATACGTGAGGTTTATCCGAGATTAGGCCTGCCGTTACAGATGGATTCTTTCCGCTCTCACTCCGACGGCAATCTCTTCTTTGCCGCAGGTGTAAAACCGCTTATTCTCGGACCCGGTTCCCTGGAAACCGCTCATACGCCTGATGAGCGGGTACTTTTCGATGAAGTGTCGGACGCTGCCCGCATCTATGCGGCGCTCTGTTTAGTAAGTTAGAAGTCGTTTTCTGCGTTTTTCAGGCAGAAAATGACTTCGTAAACGCATTTATCCAGTTTGTCTGGGCTAGGGATGATTAGCAGACCCTTAATAAGCCATGCAAGATGAATGATTCCCCGCTGACCCGTTTGGTCCGTCATATATGGCGACTTTGTTATATATGATGGATGCAACTAACGGTTTTCTCCCTTCTATTTAAGCATTTCTTTTTATTTATCCTTCATAATCAATCCGTTGTCCTCCACCTATTCGTAAAACCGTACTGGCACATTAGTTGCGGAACAGTTTTTCTCAACTACATTTTTCTCATAGAGAGGCAGCAGATGTCCATGGTTCTGACGCAACTGCGTGACAACATCGGCACAATCATCATGAACAATCCGGAACAACGGAATGTCCTGAACAGCAAGATGGTGAACGACATGCTTCAGGCGCTTGATGAGTTGGCAAAAAAGAAAGCGCGGGTAATTGTTCTTCGGGCTTATGCAGGTGCGAAAGTCTGGTCGGCCGGACATGACATCAATGAGCTTCCGGTCGCTGGGCGCGATCCATTGCCGTACGACGACCCGCTTGAGACAATTCTGCGTTCCATTCAAGCATCTTCGCTGCCGGTAATCGCGATGATCGAAGGTGGCGTCTGGGGCGGTGCGTGCGATCTTGCTCTTTCATGCGATATACTGATCGGCACTTCTTCGGCCGCATTGACAATGACCCCCGCCAAGATAAGTGTGCCGTACAATGCCTCGGGAATCCTCCATTTCATCGGGATCATGGGGGTTAACATCGCCAAGGAGATGTTCTTTTCGGCAGAACCGCTAACCGCTGAACGGGCAGAAAAACTGGGAATTCTGAACCATTTGGTTTCCGCTGATGAGTTGGAAAGCTTCACCTATGAACTGGCGGGAAGTATCGCAAAAAACAGCCCGCTCAGCATTAAAGTGATTAAAGAACAGATTTGCCTGCTTGCCAATGCCCATCCACTGACTCCTCATACGTTTGAGCGTGTCCAGGGATTACGGCGGCTGGTCTATGACAGCAAAGATTATGCTGAAGGGATAAACGCGTTCATTGGTAAACGTTTGCCGGTTTTTTGGGGGGAGTAAGGAAGCAATTACATACACAAAAACAGAAACTTACAATCTGTAAGCTACAGGGACTAAAAGTTCCCTCTCCCTGAGGGAGAGGGTTAGGGTGAGGGGGCAAAGTTGATATATGAAGTACTGCACCCCTCATCCGGCTTTCGGCCACCTTCTCCCTAATGGAGAAGGAAGTGGATGATTTTTTTAAATATTCAGAAACGTGTTCAGAGGAGAAGACATGGACAATGAATCAGGCAGCAACGATCAGGTAGTATTCTCAAGCGTGGACGCTGCTGTCTCCGCTGCGGCTCGGGCGCAGGTAATTTTTCATGGGGAGAGCCTGGAACTGCGCCGGGGAGTCATCAAAGCCATTCGCGAGATCGCCATTGCAAACGCGGAACGCTGGGGACGCATGGCGGTCGAGGAGACACAGATTGGCCGTGCCGAAGACAAGACTCAAAAGAATTTACTCTGCGCCACCCGGACGCCGGGAGTGGAGGATGTGAAGTCGCACGCCTACACCGGCGATAAAGGGTTGACGCTGGTGGAATATGCCCCTTTCGGCGTTGTGGCCGCCATCACCCCTTCTAATAATCCGGCGGCGACCGTTATCTCCAATGCTATCGCCATACTGGCTGCCGGCAATGCCGTGGTCTTCGCTCCGCATCCGTCAGCGGTCGGTGTTTGCCAGGACGTGATGCGTATCCTGGCTTCGGCAGCGGTTGCCGTCGGGGCCCCCTCAGGTTTGATAACCACTGTTTCTCCCGCCTCGCAAGAGGCTACCAAGGAACTTTTGACCCATCCTGGAGTCCATCTCAACATGGTGACCGGAGGCCCCGGAATTGTCAAGATAGCCATGACTATTGGCAAGGTCTGCAAAACCATCGCGGCCGGACCGGGTAATCCGCCGGTAGTTGTGGATGAGACCGCGATCTTCCCCACATGCGTGCAGGACATCATATTCGGTGCGAGCTTCGATAACAACTTGCTCTGTATTGCGGAAAAAGAGGTCATTGTGGTCGAGGCGGTCAGGGTCTGGTTCCTGGATAGTATGCGTATTGATACGCGGGCTTTTGAACTGTCTCTTCCCCAGATGGATGCCTTGACTGCCCTCGTCATCACGAGGGGAGGGGAGGGGGGCACGGAGCCGGTCATGAACCGTGATTATGTTGGTCGCGACGCAGCGGTCATAGCAAGGTTGATCGGCCTGGAAGTGCCGCCCGCCACCCGCCTGTTGTGGGGCGAGGTGCCGAACGACCATCCTCTTGTCTTCACCGAGCAGCTCATGCCGCTCCTGCCGGTCACCTTTGTGAACGATGTTGACGCCGCCATCGAGCTGGCTTGCCGCGCCGAAGCGGGCAACCATCATTCCGCCGCTATGTACTCGACCAACATCGGGAACCTGTCGCGTATGGGGCGGCGCATGCAGTGCTCCATCTATGTCAATAACGCTTCGACGCTCTACGGTCTTGGCATGGGCGAAGGGTACGCTTCCATGTCCATCGGCACACCGACCGGAGACGGCATCACCAAACCCTCGCATTTTGTCAGACCGCTGCAATGCAGCGTTGTCGGTTACTTCAGTATTGTGTGAGATAAACTTAACAGCCAGATAAGCGGAGGCAACCCATGAGCACGATTACGACGAAAGACGGTACACTGATCTATTTCAAGGAGTGGGGCGGCGGGCAACCGGTGGTTTTCAGTCATGGCTGGCCGCTGAATGCTGATGCCTGGGAGGACCAGATGCTGTTTCTGGGTGCTCGAGGATACCGCTGCATTGCCCATGACCGCCGTGGTCATGGGAGATCCGGTCAGCCTTGGGATGGCAACAACATGGACAGTTATGCCGACGACCTGGCAGAGCTTGTCGAATCGCTTGACCTGACGAACGCGATCCATATCGGCCACTCCACGGGAGGCGGCGAAGTCGCCCGTTATATCGGCCGTCACGGCACTAAACGTGTGGCTAAGGCTGTGTTGATCGGCGCTGTGACGCCGTTGATGCTCAAAACTGCCGCTAATCCGGGCGGTCTGCCGATGGAGGAATTCGACAAGATCCGGGCCGGCGTCCTTGCCGACCGTTCACAGTTCTTCAAGGATCTTGCCACGCCGTTTTACGGCGCCAACAGATATGGCGTCAAGGTCTCGCAAGGTTTGCGGGAATCGTTCTGGCTCCAGGGGATGCAGGCCGGTTTCAAAGCGGTCGTCGACTGTATCAAGGCCTTTTCCGAGACAGATTTCACGGAGGATCTTAAAAAGTTAGATGTTCCGACTCTAATCTTGCACGGCGACGACGACCAGATCGTACCGATCGGCGCTTCGGCACTGCTATCGGCGAGGATCATCAAGGACGCCACGCTAAAGATCTATCCGGGCGCGCCGCACGGCCTTTGTTCGACACTCAAGGATCGCGTCAACGAGGATCTGCTTGATTTCATAAAAAGTTAAGTTCCAAGGATTAAAAACATGGTCAAAGAAAGATTGATAGTAATCGGCGGTGACGCCGCGGGAATGAGCGCCGCCTCTCAGGCAAAACGCCGCCGCCCCGATTTGGACATTGTCGTCTTCGAGCGGGGGCCGCATACCTCCTTTTCCGCTTGCGGAATCCCCTATTATATTGGCCAGGTTGTCGATGAGGAAGAAAAACTCATTATCCGTACCCCGGAAAAGTTCCGGGAGCGGGATGGAATCGATGCGAGAATTCTGCACGAAGTTGAGGAGATCGACACTGCGGGGAGGAAATTGCTTGTTCGTGATCTGAAAAACGGCAGATCGGCATGGGAGGCATACGACCAGCTTCTGATCGCCACCGGCGCGATTCCGCTCCGTCCGGACCTTTCCGGAGTCGATGCCGTTGATATTTACGGCGTAAGTACTCTTGAAAACGGCCTGGATATACGTAAGCGTATCGATAGCGGGGGGATTAAAAAGGCGATTATCGTCGGCGGTGGCTACATCGGCCTGGAGATGGCGGAAGCTCTGGTAATGAACGGCCTGGATGTCTCCCTGATCAGCAGGCCGGCTCAGGTTATGGCAACAGTGGATGAGGATATGGGGGCACTAGTCTCACAGGCCGTACAGGATATCGGCGTCACTCTCTACCTTGATGAGACACTCACGGCATTCGAGACAACTGGCGGAAAAGTTACCGGGGTCGTCACCGACAAGCGCACCCTTCCAGCCGACATCGTGATCCTGGGCCTCGGGGTGCGCCCCAACACATCCCTTGCCGCGGCCGCCGGTATTCCCCTTGGAGAAAAAGGGTCGATCCGGGTAAACGACCGGATGGCGACCGGAATTGCCGGTATTTGGGCAGCAGGTGATTGCGCCGAATCGTTTCATCTGGTGAGCCGCAAACCCTTCTATGTTGCCCTCGGCACAGTTGCCAATCGTCATGGCAGGGTCGCCGGGATCAATCTGGGAGGAGGCTACGCCACGTTTCCCGGAGTAGTGGGAACAGCGGTCACTAAAATATGTAACGTGGAAATCGCGCGTACCGGCCTTCAGGAAAAGGAACTCAGGAAATTGGGCATCGAGTGGGTGAGCGCGGTAATCAAAAGCCGTACCAAAGCCGGATACTATCCCGGTGCAGGGGAAATAACCGTGAAGGTTCTTGCCGAAAGAGGCAGCGGCCGCCTGCTGGGAGGCCAGATTGTCGGAGCGGAGGGTTCGGCCAAACGGATTGACACTCTGGCAACCGCTCTTCATGCCGGCTTTACGATGGAGGAGATGATCAATCTCGATCTTGGCTACGCTCCACCCTTTTCGCCGGTCTGGGACCCGGTTGTAACCGCTGCCCGTGAAGTGGCCAAGAAGCTTTAGACATCAGCAGGTTGATAGATGACTGATCCGTAATTCGGCAGGCCCAATGGCAGTGGTCAAGACTTCAGTTTAACGGGAGGTGCGAAATGGACGGATAAAACCTATCGCCGGCAAGGAGTTCTTTCTGCTCTTGCTCGTATTGCGAATGCGGTTGTCGAGCAGCATGTTTTATGGATCGGCAAGCATCAGGTCAATCAACCATCTATTGAGGTAAAAGGAGATATGCCAATGAAAAAACTGAAAATTTTGTTGTACGTGATTCTGTCCACCATTTTGACGGTATCGGTCGTTTTCGCTGCTGAAAGCGGTTTCAAAGCCAAGCTTACGGGAAATGACGAGGTGCCGAGCGTCAAGACAAAGGCTAAAGGTGAAATCAAATTCAAGCTGAGCAACGATGGCAAAGAATTGAGCTACAAACTGCATGTTAAGAACATCAAGAATGCCACCTCTGCCCACATCCACTATGGCGCGTATGGAAAAAGCGGCCCACCGTTGGCAAATCTTTTTACCGGTCAGAAAAAGGAAGGCAAATTCAGCGGAGACCTGGCCGAGGGAACAATTGCGGCTAAAGACCTGACGGGCGACCTGATGGGAAAAACGCTCGATGATCTGGTGCAGCTTATCAAATCGGGTGAAACCTATGTCAATGTTCACACCGATGCCAACCCGAATGGGGAGATCAGGGGACAACTCAAGTAGAAAAAACCTTATGTCACCATTCGGAACTCTTGAAGAGGCTCGTCTTGCTGGTTATGCTCTTCGCTCAAGTAACTTTGCATTCGGTAATAACAATTCCCTCCCCCCTTGCGTGGGAAGGTTAGGATGGGGGGGGGAGGTTGCCATGAAATTAGCATGTTGCAGTTTCACCCACCCCCTAACCCCCTCCCGTCAAGGGAGGGGGGACTTAATTGGAGGTTTTAACTTGAGTTTTGTAGTGAACCAGGTAGGCAACATAATAAAGTGTACAAAAATCTGAGTTTTGAATAAGGGAGATCATTATGAATGTTTTTGATTGTGCAATCAAAATGGAACAGGAAGCCAGGTTGTTGTACGAAAAAATGGCCAAGGATACAGCCGTTCCGGAGCTGAAAAACCTTTTTACCTTGCTGGCCGAATCCGAACAGGAACATCACGATGCACTGATGCAATTGAAAGAGAGTATTAATCCGCTAAAAGTCCAGTTTAAGGAGTTGCAGGGGTCGGCATGCTTTTTCAAGCCTCTTATGGCAAAGTTTGACCTTGCAACCAAACTGACTGAAGATTCCGACGCATACCAGCACATCGTAAAGGAAGAGGAAAAGGGCGTCCGGTTCTACGAGGATTTGGCTGCGCAGACCGAGGATCAGCAAGCTAATAAGATCCTGCTCATGATAGCCGGCGAAGAGCGGAAGCATTTGAGCATTGTCAAGAATATATACTCATTTGTCGAATCGCCGAAAAACTTTCTTGCCTCGGCCGAATTCAGCAACCTCAAGGAATTATAGTTTATTACGGGAAATACTCCCTCACGGTTGTATTATAGAATTAATTAGATAAGGAGGATTTAACATGAAAGGGAACGAAAAAATTCTGGAGCATCTTAATCTCCGTTTGGCAGAAGAACTAACAGCCATCAACCAGTATATGGTTCATTCGGAGATGTGCGACAATTGGGGTTATGAACGATTACATAAAGTTATTGAAAAACGGGCTATCGATGAAATGAAGCATGCCGAAAAGCTGATAGCCAGAATACTCTTCCTGGAGGGGCGGCCTATCGTTAGCGACCTGAACAAGATCCATATCGGTGCTGAGGTGCCAAAGATGCATACCAGCGACTGTAGCGCCGAGGAGGGTGCCATCAAAGGGTATAACATGAGTATCAAACTGGCTGTGGAGGTCGGTGACAACGGTTCCAGAGAGCTTTTTGAATCGATTCTCAAAGAAGAGGAACAGCATATCGACTGGCTTGAAGCTCAGATCGACCAGATCAAACAGGTGGGTGAACAGAATTATCTGGTTGAACAGCTGCATGGTGATTGAATGATCCGGCAGACACTTGTGTCTTCACCGGAAAGGTAAACAGTGAGGTCAAATGTCGAACACTCTGCGCATACTTACCTATAACATTCACCGCTGCATCGGTGGAGATCGCAAGATATCACCGGAGCGCATCTCCACTGTGATCGCCGATCACCAACCGGACATCGTGGCTCTGCAGGAGGTTGACTGCGGTCAGATGAGGCCAACATTGTATGATCAGGCAGCTCTTATTGCCGAAAGTTTGAATTTTCCTGAGTTCTGGATCGAGAGAGAGCGGTGCGGCAATGCCATACTGAGTCGTTATCCGATGAAAAGAGTCAAAGCCGGTGGACTGCACAAACCCCGCAGATGGCATAACCTTGCCAGGCGGGGCGCACTCTGGGTGGAAGTCAAGGCGTTCGGTATACGATTTCAGATTATAAACACCCATCTCGGGCTTACTCCAGCATCGCGCCTCAATCAGGCAAAGATTCTTACCGGGCCGGAATGGTTGCACAGTCCCGACTGTCATCCGCCCGTAATTTTGTGCGGCGATTTCAATACCCAGCCAGGATCAACAGTCTTCAAGTTGTTGGAAGAAGGCCTCCTGATTGTCGAAAAGCCGAAAGGAAACGGGCAAAATGAAAATACCTGGCCGAGTTTTCACCCTATAGTCAGCTTCGATCACATTCTTATTTCCGACGATCTTACCGTGAAAGCGGTAAGGATGCGGAGTGATGAAGTGGTGCGGATGGCATCGGATCATCTGCCATTTTTTGCTGAGCTCAGCGTGCAGAACATGAACGAATAAACCGCGCAGAGCGCCTGGAACCTGAACCGAATCAAAACGGAAGGAAGCAAGTTTATGATGAACCAGACAAACGGATGGATGGTGGGCGGGGTGTGGATGTGGGCGGTACTTGGATTACTGAGTGGTGCTTGTCGTCGTGATCAGGAAGATGACCAGAAAATAGAACAACGCTGACTGTCATATATGGCAGTTATGTTAAACATGACGGATTCCACTGCTGTCTTATCCTTCGCCATGCTCTCCATTTTCAATTATATGCCGTTTTATCAGACTGTTACGCTTGTCGCTGTTTTTAGCTCTTCTCTGGCGCGTTAGTTGCTCCAAGGGTGTAATAACCTGTCTAACGAATTGAGAAAGTGGCAGATGGAAAAAAATGCCAAAATAAGGAGAATGCCATGAACGAATCGAATACTGGAATCAGCGCTGCAAAAACCATCGGCGATATTGTCGCTGCCGATTTCCGGGCCGCGAAGGTCTTTGAAAAACACGGGATTGATTTTTGCTGTGGCGGCAAGATTGCACTTGCGGCACTCTGCGCGGAAAAAAAGCTGGACCTAGCCGCGATAACAAGCGAGCTGGAAGCGTTGCAGGGTGAACCGGCCGACCAGAACCAAAAATACTCTTCGTGGCAATTGCCGTTCCTTATCGACTATATCACCAATACCCATCATGCCTATCTTCATGAAAACATGGGACAAATTGCGGCTTACACCGACAAGATCGCCGGAATTCACGGCGCTCATCATCCCGAGGTTATCCAGATTGCCGCCATCTTTGATAAAATCAACATTGATCTGGCGGCCCACATGAAGGAAGAGGACGAACTCTTTTTTCCGGCTGTCAAACGGGCCGACGCGGCAAGAATTGCCGGCATCACGCCGGATGCGGATGATCAGGACACGATCCGTGTCTGTATTTTCAAGTTTTATCCCGAGCATGAAGAGATCGGTGAAGCAGTACACTCGATTCGTCATCTTTCCAAGGATTACCTGATACCGCCAGACGTCTGTAACACCTTCATGGTTACGTACCGGAAGCTCGAAGAGTTCGAGGATGATCTCCACAAACATGTTCACCTGGAAAACAATATTCTCTTCCCGAAGGCGGCAGAGCTCTGAGTAAAATATTTTTAGGGAGAGAATGAATGAAAAAGCCATGGGTTGATCAGGACGCCTGTATCAGTTGCGGACTCTGTGTGACAAATGTTCCTGAAGTGTTCCGTTTTGCCGATCATGGGAAGGCGGAAGTGTATGATTCGGGAGGAGCTTACGAAAACACCATTCAGGAGGAGGCGATCGACATATGCCCGGTTTCCTGCATTCAGTGGCAGGAATAAGATTGGGTACAAGTGTGGATGAAGTGCCGATAGTAAATATAAAAATAACAATGCTATAATAAAACCTGAGGAGGTTTATATGAAACGAAAAGCTTCTGCCGAATGGAAAGGAAATCTCAAGGAAGGGAAAGGGAACGTCTCCACCGAAAGCGGCGTACTGGCCAAAACACAATACTCATTCGGCACCCGTTTTGAGCGCGGGATCGGTACCAATCCGGAAGAACTGGTCGCCGCCGCCCACGCAGCCTGTTTTTCCATGCAGCTCTCGGCCCTGCTTGGCAAAGCCGGACTGGTCCCGGATCAAATAGCCACAACCGCCGTTGTTACGTTTGATAACCTTGATCAGGGATGGACCGTTATCGAAAGTCATCTTGAGGTCAACGCGATCATCCCTGGGGCCACCCCGGACTCATTTGCCAAACTGGCTGAGGAGGCAAAGAGCGGTTGTCTTATGTCGCGGCTTTTGAACACAAAAGTCACCATGGACGCGAAATTGACGATATTGCAATAAAGGAAATGGAAAAATAAAATATACCGCTGTAGGGGCGATGCCGTTGGCTCGCCCAAGTGCCATTGCTAGCATTATTGCAAATTGCACCGGGGCGACCCACCGGGTACGCCCCTACAAAACGGTATATTTGTAATTACCTAGCCTCCTAAGAACAGGAAATACCATGAAGACAACCGGTCAAGAACGGAGTGAAATAAATCTGGTACTCGGCGGTGAAGCCGGTCAGGGATTGCAGACGATGGCACAGATTCTGGCGCGGATGTTCATGAATGGCGGCTTGCACGTTCATGCCGTGAATGAGTTCATGTCACGCATTCGCGGCGGGAGCAATTCCATCACGTTGCGGACGGCGCGCCATCCGGTCCGGGCGGTGAACGAACGCGTTGACCTCTGCCTCTTTCTCGACAAGGATTCCCTCCCGCGTCTGCTTGGACGCTGCGATGCGGAATCGCTGCTGATCGGCGATCCTAAAGTTATCGGGGCTGAAACCGGGATGCTCTCCCTGCCGTTAACGGAACTGAGAAATAAAACAGGTAACGCCATTTACGACACCAGCATCGTCTGCGGGTACATTGCCCGGATGGCAGGGTGGGTTCTTGCTCCTTTGGAAACGGCTCTGACAAGGATATTCACCGATCCTGGCGTTCTGGCAAAAAACTGTGTCGCGGCTCTGCTCGGTTGGGAGTATGGAGCCGCGGTGAGCGGCCTCTGCGCCCTGCCTCCGGGAGAGTCAAAGCCGGGGCGGCTTCTTCTCGACGGTTCTCAGGCGGTCGCACTCGGTGCGGTTGCCGGCGGCTGCAGTTTCATCTCCTCCTATCCGATGTCCCCTTCGACAGGTGTGCTGCTCCATCTCGCTAAGCTTGCCCGGAGGCACGGTGTTGTTGTTGAACAGGCCGAGGACGAGATCAGCGCAATAAACATGGCGCTCGGTTCCTGGTACGCCGGCGGTCGGGCGATGGTCAGCACCTCCGGTGGCGGTTTTGATCTGATGGCTGAAGGAGTGAGTCTCTGCGGAGTTATAGAATCGCCTCTTGTGATTCATTTGGCCCAGCGCCCCGGTCCCGGAACCGGCCTGCCGACCCGTACGGAACAGGGAGATCTGGAAATTGCCCGCTATTCCGGGCATGGCGAATTTCCCCGTGCCATTCTCGCCCCCGGCTCGCCGGAAGATGCCTTTACCTGTGCCGCCCATGCTTTTCAGATGGCTGATGCCAGCCAGTCACCGGTCTTTATTCTCACCGACCAGTACCTCTTGGATACCTTGTATGATCTTGAACCCTTTGTGCTGCCGAATGCGCCACCGGAATCTCGGCTGGTTGTCACGACGCCGGATTACGAGCGGTACGCTCCAGGTACGGATGGCGTGTCGCCGCGCGGTATTCCTGGGTTTGGCACAGGGATCGTCTGCGTTGACAGTGACGAACATGATACAACAGGGTGTATAACCGAGGATTTCGACGTGCGAATCGCTATGGTCGATAAACGCCTTGCCAAAATGCGCCTGCTGCGGGAGGATTTTGCCCTGCTGCCGCGTCTCTACGGCCCGACCGACTATCAGCGGTTGATCGTCGGCTGGGGATCGACGGCGGCTGCCGTCATCGAAGCTTTGGAACAGATCAAGCCTGAGTCAACAGCATTTCTACACTGTCTGCAACTGTACCCGGTATCGCAGGCGGTGATCGATCATCTGCGACAGGCTGTGCAGATCACCGTCATCGAGAACAACGCTACCGGCCAGTTTGCCCGCCTGTTGCGGGGTGAAGTCGGTTGTACGATTTACCGGGAGTGGCATAAATACAACGGCCTCACCTTCACGGTAGATGAAGTGACTCAGCTGCTGCGCCAGGAGGTGCAACCATGAACGGAAGTTCATTTCTCCGTACCGGTTGTGATGTCGCCTGGTGCCCCGGTTGCGGCAATTACGGTATCCTCAAGATCGTCAACGAAGTTTTCGCCGAACTTGAAATCGATCCGCGGCAGACCGTCCTTGTTTCCGGAATTGGCCAGGCTGCCAAGCTTCCTCAGTATCTCAATATCAACTATTTCAACGGACTCCACGGTCGCGCCCTGCCGCCGGCCACGGCAATCAAAGCGAGCAACCGCAATCTTACTGTGATTGCCGAAAGCGGCGACGGCGACATGTACGGCGAAGGGGGCAATCATTTTCTCCACTGCATCCGCCGCAACCCTGACCTGACCAACATTGTTCATAACAATATGGTCTACGGCCTGACCAAAGGGCAGGCCTCGCCGACCAGCCCACGCGGTCTGGTCACGCCGCTGCAGGTCGATGGCGTGATCCTTGAACCATTCAACCCTCTTGCCGTTGCGATTGCCCTTGATGCCTCCTTCGTTGCCCGTGCCTATATCGGCCAAGGAGAGCAGACACGTGCCATCCTCAAGGCGGCAATTCTGCATCGCGGCTATGCCCTGGTCGATCTGTTGCAGCCGTGCGTGACTTTCAACAAACTCAACACCTACAAATGGTTCGAAGAGCATACCTCAGCTCTGCCGTCCGATCACGATCCTTTTGACCGGATGCAGGCCTTCGCCCGCGCTTGCGAGGACGATCCGCTGCGCCTCGGTATTTTTTATCAGAAAGATAAGCCAATCTTTGAAGATCAACTGGTCGCCTATTCCGACGATTCCCGCCCGCTCTTCGAACGCCGGGTCGATCTGGACAAACTGGCTGAAACGATCCGTGCGATGGGGTGATGTTGATTTGTTGAAATTGGAGGAGAAACAGAAGATCAACTTTGATGATGCAGTTGTTGTAATCATAAAAAAGGATGGAATCATAAAAATCAAGCAGTCCACGCTTCAACAGGAGATATCTCATGAGTAACACACTCACCTCTCAATTGTCAGATGAGGCTCAGGAAGCACTGGAATTTCTTCAGAAAAAGAATATTGACGTCAACCAGACAATTAACAGGATTGTTATGCGCGCGGCACAAGAAGAGGGCTGGCATATAGCACTTGTACCTGGTGGTGCCTCCAGCCAGGGAAAAGCGGCTATGAAACAGAGTCCTCCCGATGTCGATGCCTCACGGTTGGAGCCCCAACCGGAGGATGAAAATACGCACTTGGTAGTCCCGGTTGATCCTGCTCTAAAAGTGCAGCCAGAGGGTCCGGACCGGCCTGTAGAGCCGACTGCTGCGCCTGTCGAAAAGCCGTTCGAGCCGGGAGTGGTTTTGGCTGCTACAATGCAGGATCAGGGCGACTTGCCACATCCGTCGTCCGTCGTGAAAAAAACGGCTGCAGAACCGGTTGCGGAAGTCAAAGAAGTTACTCCGAAATCTGATTGAACCGCAATGTGTCCCTTGATTTTTTAACGAACAATTGCAGAAGGAGACATGATATGAGGCAAAGAATCGCGAAGTACCGTGGAGTGGGAGTTGCACTGCCTATCATGATGCTTGTTATCGGTATGGCTAATGCCCAGAGTCCCGGGAACGGAGCGACAAGCTACGCTCCGGTCGATATAAGGGATGATTTCGTATCGACCATGGCGCGAATGAAGGATGCGAAGCCGGAGATAATGAAGCGGCAGATGGATCTGCTTCATGAACGATACGACCTGGGTGACCGCCCAGCCAAAGGCGTAACAATGTCCGGTGGCAAGGGGGTGCAGGAGGGTGTCAGAACCAGACTGGCCAATGGTATGACGTGGGAAAAGCTGTCAGCCATGAGCCCGGAAACGATTCGGGAGAAGAATCTTTTTCCGCTCGGTTTTTATCCTCTCCCATTTCCGAATCACCCGGAAGGTGGGATGCTGTTTCCGAAGTTCCTGATTGATGAAATCAACAAACAGGAAGTCAGGGACCTTACCCGGTTCGATCTGGATTTTGATCTGCCGAACCATTTTTTGCCTGAATTTCCGGCGCCTATCTACCTGACGACACGGCCCGATCTCGGTAACGTTTCGAAAGGGAAGCTCGTAACGATCATGAACTACTATGAGCTGTTCAACGGGATACTCAATCCCAAACAGCTTGAGGGTCTGCGCTTGCTGGTGACGCCTTTCGGCCAGCAGCAGTTCAACCAGACCGAGGACCGGCGCTCCGAAAAACCGAGCCGCGGTGTGGCCTGCTTCGACTGCCACGCGAATGGCCATACGATCGCAGCCACGCATCTTGCGGGGGACATCCGGCCTCAGGAGTTCCGACATCGCATTGACACTCCGACTTTGCGAGGTGTTAACATCCAGCGCCTCTTCGGCTCTCAGCGGGCAATGAAGAATGTTGAAGACTTCACCGAATTCGAACAGCGGGGCGCTTACTTCGACGGCGACCCGGTGATTGCCACCAAAAAAGGGGTCAATATTCTGGAAAGAGGCAGCCAGGTTCACTTCATGGCTGAGTTCCAGGAAAATCTCGACTTTCCACCAGCTCCCAAGCTAAATGTTTTCGGGGGACTGGACCGGACCAGAGCCACTTCAGCCGAACTCAGGGGGGAAGCGCTTTTCAACGGCAAGGGGCGGTGCGTTACCTGCCACCCGGCTCCCTACTACACCGATAACTCCATGCATAACCTTCAAACCGAAAGGTTTTACAAACCCCATATGATCAACGGCAGGATGGCTTCAGCCGACGGCCCGATTAAGACCTTCCCTCTGCGTGGGATAAAGGATTCACCGCCGTATCTGCACGACGGCAGATTGCTTACTCTGGAAGATACGGTGGAGTTCTTTAACCTGATTCTTCAAGTCGGACTGAACGAACAGGATAAGAAGGACCTAGTGGCATTTTTGAGGGTGCTTTAGAAATACGGTAACAGCGCCATAATGGTTGATATGAGCGCCTTCAGGCGCTCGTATCAACCACTATCAGGCAAACAAATTACTCGTTTCAACCACAGCATCGTCCGTCATATTTGACGGTTGTGCCGGCCCTGACGGCATAAACTGACGGATTTTACCCCCTTCCGAATTCATTTATTCCGTTCAAGCCCTTACAAATAAGCAGTTGCACTCATTGGCTTTCTGAAATTATCTCTGGCACGTTAGTTGCTCCATAGACCGGTATGAAACGTAAGTTTCATGCGGGAGAAAAGCTATGGTTGTAAATAACAACGCCATCATTTTGTTGTTCACCTGATAGAAAAAGGGGCCTTAAATGTCCATAGAACAGATTGCACCGGTCAGCGCCATTGATGCTACAGCTGCTATTGATGCACAGGCTGAAGCTGCAAAGATCGCCGATGAAGCTTATCAGGCAGATAAGCAAACTGCCAAAGTCATAAGAGATGCCAAATATGCCAAGGCAGATGCTGCAGCACTGTTTCAGGCAAAAGAAGATGCTGATAAATCGGCACAGGCTGCCAAGTATGCCGAAACAGACGCTACGACGGCAGCCCGGAATAATAGTGATACGAAGGCTGCGACAAAAGCGGCTGAATTTGCCAAGAGTGATGCTGCAAGTTATCAAGCCAACAAAGACGTACTGGAAAATACGTTGGCAGCCAAGACTGATAAAACCGTGGTCTCACGGCGCGCGGCCAAGGCTGCAGCTTCACTCAAAGCCGATATGGCTGCTCAGGTTGTTTCGAAAGACGTAGCTCACCAGGCTGTTGAGGCATATCAAGCCAACAGTACCGCACAAGAGGCGGTGCAAGCGGCTTCGACGACTAAAGCCAACAATCCGGGCGAAACAGCCACAGTTACTCCACATATAGATATTCAGGATTAAAACTAAAATCTTGCAGAGTCATAAAGGAACCGCCACATGAGCGAACAGATGCCGGCCAGCCACCCTTTGTGCACGCTCCTCCCGTCAGACGTGAAGGGGTTTGACTCCCTGGTCGAGCTGGCTCTGGATATGCGCTGGTCGTGGAACCATGCCACGGACGAGGTGTGGCGTTATCTCGATCCGTTACTATGGGACCTGACGCATCATCCGTGCGATGTCATGCAGACGGTTTCCCGGGATAAGATCCGGAGTGCGCTCGCCGATCCGGCCTTTCGCAGCAAGGTTGACGCTCTTGTACAGTCCAAGAAGCAAGATGAAGAGGCGCCAGCGTGGTTTCAGACAGTTTATCCGAAGGCGCCCTTGACCTGTGTCGCTTATTTCTGCATGGAATTCATGTTGAGCGAAGCGCTTCCCATATACTCCGGCGGACTTGGCAATGTTGCCGGCGATCAGCTTAAAGCCGCCAGCGATCTGGGGCTGCCGGTTGTCGGTATCGGCCTCCTCTATCAGCAGGGCTATTTTCGCCAAGTGATTGACAAGGATGGAGTGCAACAGGCCCTCTATCCTTATAACGATCCTGGACAGCTGCCTATCACGCCTCTGCGCCTAGCCAACGGCGAGTGGCTGCGACTGGAGATTGCCCTGCCCGGATATTCAGTCTGGCTGCGTGCCTGGCAGGTACAGGTCGGGCGGGTCAAACTTTACCTGCTGGACAGTAATGATGCAGCAAACTTTCCTGCACATCGGGGAATTACCAGCGAACTGTACGGAGGTGGCTCCGAGTTGCGGCTGAAACAGGAACTGGTGCTCGGGATGGGGGGGTGGCGATTGCTCCGAGCGCTCGGCCTCAAGCCGGAAATTTGTCATCTAAACGAAGGGCATGCGGCCTTTGCCGTGTTGGAGCGCGCCCGCAGTTACATGCAGGAGAGTTCGCAGCCATTTGAAGTGGCGTTGGCCGTCACACGAGCCGGAAACCTCTTTACCACCCACACCGCAGTGGCTACGGGCTTTGATCATTTTGAACCCGCGCTTATTGAACAATATCTCAAGAGATATGCGGAAAAACATCTCGGTCTGACAATCAACGAGTTGCTGGCCCTGGGACGCAGAAATCCCGACAATGACTCGGAATATTTCAACATGGCGTATCTGGCAATTCGCGGCAGCGGGGCTGTAAACGGCGTGAGCCGTTTGCATGGCGAGGTCAGTCGGCACCTGTTTGAACCGCTTTTTATAAATTGGCCTCATGATGAAATTCCGGTCGGATATGTGACTAACGGTGTTCATATGCCGACTTGGGATTCCGCGGAAGCGGACGAACTCTGGACGGCGGCCTGCGGCAAAAACCGCTGGCTTGGGGCAACGGAAAATATGGAGCAGGAGATTCGCCGCATACCGGATACCACCTTGTGGCAATTTCGTATTGCTGCCACCAAATCTTTTGTGGAGTACGCCCGCGAACGATTATCCGAGCAGCTTGCCGCATCCGGCGCATCGCCCGAAACTATTGACGGGGCGAAGCATATTTTTGATCCCAATGCGTTGACTCTAGGCTTTGCCAGGCGCTTCGCCGCATACAAACGCCCCAACATGCTGCTTCACGACCCGGAACGCCTACTGCGCCTGTTGACCGACCCCCGGCGCCCGGTACAGCTTGTCATAGCCGGCAAGGCTCATCCGGCGGACCTGGCGGGGCAGGGCATGATACAGCAGTGGATGCAGTTTATCAGGCGTCCTGAAGTTCGTCGCCATGTGATTTTCCTCAGTGATTACAACATGCATCTGAGTGAAAATCTGGTGCAGGGGGTAGATGTCTGGATCAATACCCCCCGGCGCCCCTGGGAGGCGTGCGGCACCAGCGGCATGAAGGTGCTCGTCAATGGCGGTCTCAATCTCTCCGAATTAGATGGCTGGTGGGCCGAGGCGTATAGCCCCGAGGTGGGGTGGGCGCTTGGTGACGGCCTTGAACATGGCGATGATTCCGTTTGGGACGCCGCCGAAGCGGAAACACTGTACGAGCGGCTCGAACAGGAGGTGATTCCGGAGTTTTACCGTCGTAACCAGGATGGCATTCCCGTTGCCTGGGTAAACCGTATGCGCGAAAGCATGGCACGTCTCACGCCGCAATTTTCAGTCGGCCGCACCGTGCGCGAGTATACCGAACGTTATTATATCCCAGCCGCCACGGCGTATCACGAACGCTCCGCCCTGAACGGAGAGACGGGTGTGCAGATGGTGAACTGGCGTCGCTTGATAAGGGAAAATTGGGCAGATGTCCATTTTGGCGATATTACCGTAACAACAGTAGGGGAGCTGCACCTGTTTGAAGCCTGGGTGTATTTGGGAGCGATAGGTCCGGATGCGGTGCATGTCGAGCTTTATGCAGAAGAATCAAACGGAGAGAGTCCGCATTTGCTGGAGATGACTCGCGACCGGGAACTGGCCGGAGCCGAACATGGCTATGTGTATACCGCCAGAACCCCCGCAGCGCGCCCTGCCGGGGATTTCACGGCGCGTGTCACACCATGCCGCTTGGGTGTTGCCGTTCCTCTCGAAGATACTCACATTTTATGGCAGCGATAAGCCAATTACATAGAGGATTTAATTTCATGAGCTACCACAAAATATTTTCAGTCGTAAATGAACACACAGCTTCCACAGTGACCACCAACTACGCCATATCCCTGGCGTTGGGTTGCAAGGCCGATCTTGTACTATATGCAGTTCATGACGAAGGGTGCAACGATACCATACTCCATAATATCGATCGTCATCTGGATCATCTCTACTCGGTCGCTTTAAAACTGGGCATCAGCGTAACCCGGATAATCGAAGTCGGAAATATCGGCGCGCTGCTGCCCAAACGTGTAGATGCGGAAAATGCCGACCTCGTATTTTATCCCATGACGCCACATGAACTGTACGGAGCAAACTTGAGACGCCATGCGGTTCATCATCTGCTGCGGATAATCAGGTGCGACCTGGCAGTAATCAGGGTCATTACCATGGCCAAGCCGCACCCGGTCCGTATTCTGGTGCCGCTTGGAAAGGTAGTCGGTGATGCCGAGCGGCGCGTGTTGTTTGTCGCCGGTTTGGCCAAAAATTTCCATTCACAGGTAACGCTGTTTCATCTCTCGGATGAAAATAATGCGGATCAGATGCCGGAGGATATCATCCGGTTTCGAGAACAGCTGCAACAGCAACACGTTTCTGTGCTGGAACGCAGAGGGAGAGGCGATCTGGGAGAAGCCATTGCCGTGGAGGCGATCACCCACCACGATAGTCTGATCGTGTTGGGCGCGAGTGAACGGGGGGTGTTCAGGAAACTGCTTTTCGGCAACCCTGCCGGTGACGTCATGCATCGCCCCCCCTGTAACACCATCTTGTTCCGCTCCGGGATGTGACGCCATGAAAATTCAAGCCATTTCCCAAGACGAAGTTTTCTCGACTCTGCTGAGCACTCCCCAGGGGATCACGGCCGAAGAGGCGGCCCGGCGACGTGACGAGTATGGGGCTAATGAAATCCGGGAGGCGAAAGGGCGCCCGATGATTTTGCGCCTTGCGGCTCAATTCACCCACTTCCTGGCCCTGCTGCTCTGGTCTGCCGCCGCCCTCTGTTTTCTTTCCGAATACCTCCACCCCGGCGAAGGGCTTTTGCGTCTCGGCTTTGCGATTCTGGCTGTCATCTTCATCAACGCCATCTTTACCTTCATTCAGGAGTACCGCACCGAAAAAGCGATAGAGGAGCTGCGCAAAATGCTCCCTTTCCGGGTTGCCGTACTCAGAGGTGGAGGCGAAATTGAAATCGATGCCGTGGAAATAGTGCCGGGAGATCTGGTACTGCTGCGGGAAGGCGATAAGGTGCCGGCTGACGCGCGGGTAGTGGAAACAAGCAGGTTGACCGTCAACAACTCTCTCTTAACCGGGGAATCCGATTCCCGTCTGCTCTCCGCCGCGCCATTCGAGGGTGAGCCGCTTGACAGCGTCAACCTGGTGTTTGCGGGCACATTGGTGGTAAGCGGCAGCGGCAAGGTTGTTGTCTATGCAACCGGCATGGCGACGGAGTTCGGCAAGATCGCCCAGATTACCGGCAAGGTAGTAGGGGAGGTTAGCCCGCTGCATATCGAGATTACCAGGGTCAGCCGCATCGTTGCGGTCATTGCGGTGACCTGCGGCACCAGTTTTTTTCTGATCGGCAGCCTGGTTGGACGCGGTTTCTGGGCTAATTTTCTGTTTGCCATCGGCGTCATTATCGCCACCGTGCCTGAAGGACTGCTGCCGACCGTAACCCTTGCACTGGCCATGGGGAGCAAACGTATGGCCCGGCGGAATGCACTGGTGAAGAACCTGAACGCGGTGGAGGCGCTCGGCTCTATCGATCTGATCTGCACTGACAAAACCGGTACTCTTACGCAAAATATGATGACCGTTAAAAAATTCTGGACTCCCGATGATCATACCATGGCCTGCACGGTTGCCCGTCTCTGCTGCAACGTAACGGAGACACCGGAAGGGGAGATCAAGGGGGACCCGACCGAGACGGCGCTTTACAACTTTGCGGTAGAGCAGGGGGGCGCAGCAGGTGAACGGCTGGGCGAAAGCCCGTTCGATGCCGACCGGAAACGAATGGCCACCCTCCACCGGGTCGACGGCAAACTGTTTGCACTGGTAAAAGGGGCGGGTGAAAGCGTACTGCCGCTCTGCAAATCGCTCTGCCAGGCCGGTTCGACCAGTATCCCGCTAACCGATGCCACCACTGCCGAACTCCAGGAGCGGCAACTCGCCATGGCCTCCGAGGGGCTTCGAGTGATAGCACTGGCGTTTCGGGAACTGAATGAACTTCCTGCTGGGGATATTCCGGAAGAGGAGCTTGTCTTTGCGGGATTCATGGGACTCCTTGATCCGCCGCGGCCTGAAGTGACACAAGCCCTGAAGGATTGCCACACCGCAGGCATCAAGGTCATCATGATTACCGGCGATGCCGGACCGACGGCAGCGGCCATCGGCAGGGAGATCGGGTTGATAACGGGAGATCCGGTAATTATTGAGGGTCGCGACTGCATAAGCATGCCGGATGAAAAACTGCGTGAAGAGCTGAAAAAGGAGAATCTGATCTTCGCCCGCATGTCTCCCCAGAACAAGATGCATGTCGTAAGCCTGTTGATCGAGGCGGGACATCGTGTCGCTGTTACCGGGGATGGTGTCAATGATGCGCCGGCCCTGAAAAAAGCTCATGTCGGCATCGCCATGGGGTTGTCCGGAACCAGCGTTGCCCGTGAAGCCGCCGATATCGTGCTTCTGGATGACAACTTCGCCTCCATCGTGCATGCCGTTGAGGAGGGGCGCGCCGTCTTCGAGAACATCCGTAACTTTATCACCTATATCTTCGCCTCCAACATAGCTGAGTTGATCCCCTATATCGGCTATATCCTGTTCGACATTCCCCTGCCGCTCGCCGTCATGCAGATGCTGGCCATAGACCTTGGCACCGACATGTTCCCGGCACTGGCCCTTGGTGCGGAGAGGCCGGCGCCGGACATCATGCAGCGTCCCCCCCGGCCAAAAGAAGAGCATCTGCTTACCAGAGGCGTACTCGTTCGGGGCTATCTTCATTTAGGCATGCTGGAGGCTCTTGCAGGAATGTCCGCGTACTTCTTTGTCATGTACCAGGGTGGTTGGCACTGGAACCAGCCGCTGGCGTCCACGACCGTGCTCTATGTGCAGGCGACCACGGCCTGTCTTGCCGGTGTTATAGCAACACAAATAGCCAACGCCTTTGTCTGCCGTTCTTCCAGCGTTTCAATGTTTACCCTTGGAATCTTCTCAAATCGACTGTTGCTGGCGGGAATTGCCGCCGATGTTTTGCTGGCGGCATTCATCATCTATACGCCTATCGGCAACTCTCTGTTCGTCTCTGCTCCAATTGGCATAAATGTACCTGAATCGTTCTAAAAGAGCGCTTGCGTTTTCAGTATGACTTTTTCTGTCGCATGTATCTGCTATTCTCCTGATATCAAGAATCAGGAGGGTACTCATGAAAAAGAACAACATTCAATTACAAGCAGGCCTGAGCTTA
>CAIYDX010000068.1 GCA_903925005.1 uncultured Geobacteraceae bacterium | reverse complement strand
TGAAAATGGCGCTAAGGAGAAGAAGAGTTTACTGGCTCAATTTAACTATTTTAAGCATGTATTGGAATACACGTCTCACGCCCTTCGACAGTTATTAGGCGATGTCCATTTTACCAATCAACTAAAAGCCGTCGGTATGAATGAAATTCCTCTGCATGTAACTGAACTTCTGAAAAGGTAACGATTATGGCAAACAGAATTAAGCAGGGATTCCAGGAAAAACTATTAGATCTTGCCGTTGTGGAACTGTTCCCCACCAAAATCATTTCCATTACTTCAAGAAAATGCAGAAAGTATGCTCAGGTTCTTTCCTCTATACGGGAAGTGGGTCTTATTGAAGCGCCAGTCGTCGCCCCGTTCAAGAAAGAAAAAGGATATCTCCTGCTCGATGGACATCTGCGTATAATGGCTCTGAAGGAATTGGGAGTCGAGCGAGTATCCTGCCTTATCTCTACTGATGATGAGACCTATACCTACAATAAGTACATCAATCGACTTTCAGCAATCCAGGAACATCGTATGATCGTAAAGGCGGTGCAGTCTGGGGTTTCTGAAGAAAAGCTTGCCAGTGCTTTGAATCTTGATATCGGAACAATCAGAAGTAAGATGTATCTGCTTGAGGGTATTTGCTCGGAGGTAGTTGATTTACTGAAAGATAAGGTCGTGCCGGAACCGGTTTTCAAAGCGTTGAGAAAAATGCAAGCGCCTCGGCAAATTATTGCTGCTATGCTGATGAATGATCAGAATAAGTTCACCTGCAACTATGCCAAGGCACTTCTGGAAGCAACGCCCACTCATCAGCTTGTCAATAATGGCAAACCCAAAAAGGAAACACCGGCCATACTGGCGCGCCAGGCTCGTCTTGAAGAGGAGAGTCTTGCCTTGTCCAAGGAAATAGGCTCATTGAAAGATCAGTATGGTACAGCATTGTTGGATACGACGGCTATGCTGGCATATTTGAAACGGTTACTCAGCGACGAAGCGGTTGCAAAATATTTGCGTGAATACAATGAATCGATTTACGACAAATTCAAGGAAATTGTTGAATTCGACTTCTTCAGATTGAAAAATATGGAGTGAGAACACTTGGAAGTAGTGTGCTAAGGAGCTGTAAAATAATTACATGACTATTTATGTTCTTTGTGGTAGTTTTGGAACATGGATATTGAATCAGCAATCAAAGAGCGTTATCAGAATCTTGAGTGGGCACTTGATGAACGGCTAAGGCGTCTATATGCTGCAGCCGAAGCAAAGGCGATTGGTCATGGTGGGGTGACGCTTGTATGGAAAGCTACTGGCGTTGCTCGTGGTTCTATCCAGCAAGGCTTGAAGGAACTTGTAGAGCGACCAGAAGCAATGGAAGGCAATTCACGACGAATACGCCGTGTCGGTGCCGGAAGAAAAACTTCTGTCGCTGATGATGCTGAATTGTTGTCCTCATTGGAGCGCTTGGTAGAACCGGTAACTCGTGGCGACCCTGAATCACCCTTACGCTGGACCTGTAAGAGCTTGAGGCAGTTGGAATCTGAATTGGTTGCGCAAGGGTATGTTGTTAGCCACACCTCAATAGGCGGTTTGTTGAAAAGGCTCGGTTATAGCCTGCAAGGCAATCGTAAAACACTTGAAGGAACTAACCACCCTGATCGGAACGCTCAGTTTGAATACATAAACGCCCGAACAGAAGAAGCGGTGCGTAATGGGCAGCCAGTAATTTCAGTTGATACCAAGAAGAAAGAACTCGTCGGGCAGTTTAAAAATGGCGGTACGGAATGGCGTCCACAGGGAGATCCGGAACAAGTTAACGTGTATGACTTTGTGGATAAAGAACTGGGGCGGGCGAACCCCTATGGTGTGTATGATCTGGCCAACAATGCTGGCTGGGTCAGTGTCGGAACAGATCACGATACTGCAAGCTTTGCCGTATCCACAATTCGTCGCTGGTGGATGGTGATGGGAAAGCCACTTTATCCCAATGCCAAAGAACTGATAATTACAGCAGATGGTGGTGGTAGCAATGGTTCACGAGTCCGTTTGTGGAAGCTTGAGCTACAGCAATTGTCTGATGAGCTCGGCATTCCCATCCGGGTCAGCCATTTTCCACCAGGAACCAGCAAATGGAATAAGATTGAACACCGATTGTTCTCGCACATTAGCATGAATTGGCGAGGACAGCCATTGGTGAGCCATGAAGTGATCGTCAGCCTGATAGCGGCGACCAGTACACGAAAAGGACTGAAAGTTAGAGCGGAACTGGACTCAAAGCCATATCCGAAAGGGATCAAGGTGACTGACGAAGAATTTGCGGCAATACGGATATCACGAGACGAGTTCCACGGTGAATGGAACTACTCCATTACGCCCTCTAACAACAAAATGATTATGTAATTATTTTACGAGTCCT
>CAIYDX010000067.1 GCA_903925005.1 uncultured Geobacteraceae bacterium | reverse complement strand
TAAGCTCAGGCCTGCTTGTAATTGAATGTTGTTCTTTTTCATGAGTACCCTCCTGATTCTTGATATCAGGAGAATAGCAGATACATGCGACAGAAAAAGTCATACTGAAAACGCAAGCGCTCTTTTAGAACGATTCAGGTTATGGAATGAGTAAAGTCAGGTCAGATGAAAACTACGATCCTTGGGAGGCACTTTTTGCCCAAGGTCGGCAAGATCGTGCAAAAGATGCAACTGATCTTGTTCCATTCTGGATTTATCCTTTGGAAGGGGGGGCGAAAATTGAGCGACACGTTCCAACACTGCCACTCAGTCGGGATCGTGAACGTTTGTTCGCGCTACGAAGATCGCTTGTCGTATATCGTATGGTTTTTGGTCAAGCACGGCAGGAGGATTTAGTAGAATATCTCCTATCCAGGTTCCCAGAATCTGAGGTTTCCCGAATTACTCAGGAGTTAAGTATCAATCTTGAGCCGCCATTTGACCTCTAGCAATGGCAGCATCTCCAACACTGGCGCAATCTGAGTAGCACAGAGAGAACATACTTATACGAAACCTTCCATTGCTCACTATCCGAATTACATCCATATTACAGGCATAGTATGTCTAATTATTATAGACATACTATGTTGCTATCTGCTAAATTATCACTGTCACACAGGAGATGGTGATCATGACGAACAGCCTACTAATCAAGAGCATTCCATATGAGGAATTTGACTACCAGACTCTGCTGGACTCCGTCCACGGATATGCACAGCCGCGGATGAAGATTTCCGGCATGCTGGCCAAAGGCGATATAGTCCGCGTCAAGAAGGGACTCTATATCCTCGGCGAGACTTTGCGTCGTCGGCCCTTCTGTCGGGAACTGCTTGCCAATCTGATCTACGGTCCGTCCTATGTTTCCCTCGAATATGCGCTGCACTATCATGGCCTGACACCCGAACGGGTTGAGACGGTAACCTCGGTCACCTGTGGACGGTCGCGGACCTTTGAATCACCGGTTGGCACCTTTTCCTATCGGATGATCCCGATGGAGGCATTTCGCACTGGAATGGATCGCGTTGAACTGGATGATGGCCGTTCCTTTCTGATCGCCATTCCGGAAAAGGCCCTTGCAGACCGAATCGTTGCCGACCGGGGCGCCGGCATCTCCACTCAGAAGGAGTTGCACGACTATCTGCTTGCCAGTCTCCGCATCGATCCAGTTGGTCTCTGCAACCTCGATCCGGCCCGGCTTGCGGAAATCGCCCGGCACTACCGATCCCGCAGGGTGAAGCTGCTGGCCGATCTGGTCACCCGTCTGTGTAAAACCGGTAAAGGAGTTTGATGATGCATGAGGCTGTAACTCGCATGCTTGCCAAGTACGAGCCGAAGAGCGTTGACGATTCAGTCAGGGCGCTACGAGAGATTATTCAAGAGGTGGCGCTGCTCGGACTCTGGCGAGCCAAGTTTTTTGAGCATGCCGCATTCTACGGCGGCACGGCCCTGCGCATTCTCTACGGACTTGACCGCTTCTCCGAGGATCTGGACTTTTCTCTGCTGGCACCATCCTCCGACTTCAATCTGGCACGATACACGGCATCACTTGAGGAAGAGTTGCTGGCATTCGGTTTCAATGTCCGGGTAGAAATGGTTGACAAGGCTGTTGAATCGGCTGTGCAGTCTGCCTTTCTCAAGGCGAACACCCGCAGTGAACTTTTGGTCATCGAGTCCGGAGAGGAACTTATGAGCCAGGTTGCAGCCGGACAGGTGCTGAAGGTAAAGATTGAGGTGGACACGGACCCGCCGCCTGGTTTCTCCACCCAGACTCGCTATCTGCTGCAACCAATACCGTTTGCCGTACGATGCTATTCACTTCCGGACCTGTTTGCTGGCAAGATGCATGCGATCCTTTTTCGCAAGTGGAAAAACCGTGTTAAAGGTCGCGATTGGTACGATTTGATCTGGTATGCCGCCAACCATCCACAACTGAACCTTGCCCATCTTGAGCAACGGATGCGACAGACCGGCCATTGGAGTGATGAACAACCTCTTTCATCTTCAGATTTTACCGATTTACTTTTAGAGGCAATCGACAGGCTCGATGTGGACCAAGCCCGTAAAGACGTGGCACCGTTCATCAAGGATCAACAGATGCTCGCTATCTGGTCGCACAACTTTTTTCGTGATGTGACGAGCCGGATTCAGACTGAAGGGTAACATGAACGGCATATATCGTTTTTCATCACGCCATCAGCGCCTTTGTGATAATCAGAAATATAGTTGTGACACTACAGATCAAGGTCTCTTTGAGAAAGATATAATTTAATACTGCGAAAATGTGAGGGGAACAATGACCAAAGCAGACATCTTTGAAAAAGTCCAGGCTGGTATCGGCCTAACAAAAAAGGAATCCGCTGAGATGGTAGAGGCCGTCTTTTCTATTATGAAAAACACTCTAGAATCCGGCGAAAATCTGAAAATATCCGGCTTCGGCAGTTTCATTGTCAAGCAAAAGGCAGATCGTCGTGGCCGTAACCCACAGACCGGCGAGGCCATCACAATCAAGGCCCGGAGCATACTGACGTTCAAGCCGAGTACCTTGCTCAAACAGGCAATCAACGGAATGACTGAATGATCCGGAAAGTTATTTCAGGAGGACAGACCGGTGTAGACCGCGCAGGTCTCGATGCCGCCGTTAATGCAGGTATCCCGATCGGCGGTTATTGCCCTAAAGGCAGACGTGCCGAGGATGGCGTTGTTCCGGAGCAGTACCCGATGATTGAACTGGAATCGCCGGAATCTTATTACCGTACCGAAAAGAATGTCATCGAATCCGATGGAACGCTGATCCTCAATAAAGGTATTCTGTCGGAAGGAACCAAATTAACCCATGACTTCACCATCAAGAACGGAAAGCCAAGCCTTATCGTTCAGTTGGATGGAGAGGAGGTTGTTAAACCAGAGCATGTGGTTCGCTGGCTGAATGGTCAATACATCAGTGTTCTCAATATTGCCGGTCCGCGTGAATCAAAATGTCCTGGTGGAATTTATTCCGAGTCATTTTCCTATCTGGAAAAGATTTTCACGATGCTTAAGGAATTGGAGTGACACCTGAATGTCAACGAAAGGGTGGTCTCGGCGGCCCATGGCAAGAATATCTCCCTGTTGCTGCTGCCGGAAGGCCTTGCCATGAAGATCGGTGGCGAGAATGATCCGGGCGCAATCCAGAAGAAGCATTGGGAGCTTTTGCCGAGGAGGTAGGTATCAAACCGCGTCTGGTGCTGATTCGTGTCGCTGATCTGGCAAAAAGGATAGAGGCCGCCCGCTTGCAACTCTTCAAGGGTACATTTGCTCCCTATAAGTGCGATGCGCTGTACCGTTTGATGGAATTCATGGGAGAGCAGGCAGAAAAGACCCTGCGAACGTTGACATAAGGAGATGCTAAGACAGCAATGAGAGTTAATATAATCGGGTTAAATTAGCGACGCTGTTCGTAAGGCTCATTTTTAAAGTTCGGATAGAGATGTGATAATGTTTCGCCATGAAGCCATTGGCGTAATCGGCCGGTGTTTTGATAAGCCGCATAACGGCTTCTTTAGATTCGGACGCAATTTTGAATATCCTCAAATCATTCCCTTCTGCCCATCTTATAAGATTTTCCATTACATCGGGGTTACGTAAATCCTCACCTTGTAGGTATTCTCTTTTGCACTTTCTTGACATATGATTGGCAAGTCTACAAAGAACCTCTCTCAAAGGGACTAGCATTTTATAATGAGGCAAAATGCCGGTTTTGTGATCTATGTGTGCCGGAATTAAGTGATCTAATAGGAGATTCCTTGCCTTTTCTCTTTCCTCTTTGTCCTCATGCCATCTTGCAGCGTGCAAGACTCGCATAAGGATCATTATTGCTTCATCAAACCCGTGCTCTTTTTTCAATCTATGAATAAAATAATCTTGGTTATCTCTTGTTGCATGCAACCATTTCTTACAATAGTCATAATAATATTTACATTTTGAAATTGGAGTGGTTATTATTTCTTTTGGACAAGTTTCAAGTTTACACGCTGTATCCTTTGAGATAATGGAACCGGTACATGGATAGCTTGGAAGTATCTCACGAGTTTCACAAAAATCATATCTTGGCTTGTCAAATATAGTATGGTGAGTTGGTGTAATTATTTCTTCAAACGTTGCGTGGTCATAAAATAGCTTCCACGCATCTTCGTTTTCAAAGCCTAATATACTAGTTTCCTCTATAAAACATGCATCGCATTTATTGATAGTATTTTTGGGCTGTTTGCAACGGTCGTAACATCTTTCAATTCTGCCTTTGACGATCACATCCTCTTTCCGCTCTCCGCCGAAACTCGCAATATTCCTTCTATTATCATCCCAGATGGTCCGATGGAGGCTCAATTCTTTAGCCCAATGAACATATGTTGCTTCATACTGTACGCACGTTGATGGCAGATTTGGAGTTTTGTGGCAGAAGGAAAAATGGAGGGCTGGAAAATAAGCGGACCTAAAATCAGATTGCTGGCTTTCTAATTTTTCTTTTTTCATTCAAAGTCCAGTTTTCATTATAGCTGTACTTTTGCGGTATTAAGCGGTCTGTGCGCTGCTGACGGCGTATCCTATCATAGCACAAAATCATCAGGATGAAGCTCAATTTCAAACCCACCGTAACCAATTTCTATCACGCCGCCGTTTGCCTCGGCAAAGTCATCAAGGAGCCACCTTCAGCTGGTTCTGTGCGGTGCAAAACTTTTTTCCGGATTGCACTGTACGTTCGGTGACATCTAGTTCTTTCTTTGATTTAATCAGTCAGCACGAAAATTCAGATGCCACATTACAGCAGTCTGACTCTACCCGGTGGAGGAGAAAATGGAAAAGCTCGCGGTACAGATTATTGAGACAATGAACAATCACCCCAATCTTGGAATTATCATTGTTGCGCTCGCAGCCCTTGTCGTTGCTGGGATGGGTGTTTATGGGATGATCGTGGCAATCAAAAAATAAATCGGGGTGAGTACATATATGCCAACCATATATTGCGGCTTATGATGATCATGGCAATATGGCGATCGGAACATAAAGAATCCCAAAAGCGGATACCAAATTAGAAAAGGCGGCCACATTGGGCCGCCTCTATCCAGATCAGATGATGTATCATCCAACCTGAAGACTGTAGCAGAGTCTCATCCCCGTGAAAATGGATATTACCTCGATCTGCCCTCCTGAAAGATCATTCCTCAGTAAGGCCTTCTCGAATTCCTCCCACGAAAGCGTATACTCCCTGCCGTTTATCCGTGCTTTTACTGTCATGACTCTCCCCTTTGTGATTTTGATAGGGGCCCAAGAGGGCTCCCCGCAACCACCGTAGATACGGAGGCTCCGAGGAACCTTCTTGAGCGAGGGAAGAGAAAAATGGGAGGGCGCATGAAACGCCGCTCCCATTATCTAAAGAGGATGAGTTACCATCCTTTTAAACTGCTATTCCTTCTCTGGCCGTGGCGGACCCGGCTGTGCTTGCTCCATGGGCAATTCCTTTTTACGTTCCTCTTCGCGTTGCTGCACCTTATCTCGCAGCTCATCTTGAGGATCTGTCATGGCTCTGCCGGCGCTGGCCGTCATATGAACGACCGTGGCGACGGGGTTCACCCAGGAAGCTCCTTGGGTCGCAAGTTCAAC
>CAIYDX010000066.1 GCA_903925005.1 uncultured Geobacteraceae bacterium | reverse complement strand
TAAGCTCAGGCCTGCTTGTAATTGAATGTTGTTCTTTTTCATGAGTACCCTCCTGATTCTTGATATCAGGAGAATAGCAGATACATGCGACAGAAAAAGTCATACTGAAAACGCAAGCGCTCTTTTAGAACGATTCAGGTTGGATAATGAGTAATAACTGCGGTGGCAAGATATTTGTGGTCGATGATGACCGTTTTGTTCTTGAGAGCGTCGCGACGCTTCTTACCGAATTCGGGTTTTCGGTGCGTGCCTTTTCGAATGGTCAGGAAGCTGTCAGGCAGTTTGTCATGGAACCGGTAGATCTAGTGCTGACCGATATCAATATGCCGATCATGGATGGACTGGAGCTGCTCGAAAAAATCCGCTTTCTCGATAAAGAGACGCCGGTTGTGCTGATGACGGCTTATGCCGACCTGGATGTGGCGGTCAAGGCCATTCAGAAGGGTGCTTTTGATTTTGTCATCAAGCCTTATCGTCCACCGGCGCTGGTTCATACGGTTGAGAAAGGGGTCAATTTCAAACGATTGACCCAGATAGAAAAAAACTACACGGCGGAACTTGAACGTACCGTCGCAACCAGGACTGCTGAGCTTAATGCGGCGCTTGGCGAGATCACCCATATGAGCCGGGAAATCATCGAACGACTGACGGCAGCGGCCGAACTTCGTGATGAAGATACCGGACTCCACATTTCCCGGATCGGTATGTACGCCAAACGGCTGGCACAACAGTTGAAAATGCCTGACGATTTCTTAGACGATATTTCGGTGGCCAGTGCCATGCACGATGTCGGCAAAATCGGAATTCCTGACTCAATTCTGCTGAAACCTGGGGCCCGGACTGCGGAGGAGTTTGCGATCATCAAACAACACACAGCCATCGGCGAACGTATTTTGAAAGGTTCTCCGCACAGCATGCTCAAAATGGGTGCTGTTATTGCCGCCACGCATCACGAGAGATGGGACGGGAGTGGTTACCCGGCCGGTTTAAAAGAGGAGGAATCCCCACTCGAAGGGCGGATTGTTATGTTGGTTGATCAGTATGACGCTCTGCGGAGCAGCCGTGTTTACAAGCCGGCGTTTGATCATGCCAAAACCTGCGGAATCATCCTGAATGGCGACGGCCGGACACTGCCGCAGCACTTTGAGCCGAGGGTGTTGATGGCGTTTGACGAAATCAAAGGCGATTTTGCCGCGATCTACGAGAAAAGCCAAGGATAAAAAAGCATATATACGCCCATTTGCTCATATAAACCAAAAACGGCAGTTCACGAAACACAGAGCAACAGAGCAACAGAGCAACAGAGAGATCAAACGGTTACAACGATAACAGCCATGCCTTAAATGGTGATGTCTTTTCGGGAATCCGGCTGAATTCTTTTTCGCTTTTACTTCGTTGCTCTGTTGCTCTGTGTTTCAACTGTTTGTTCAGGAAAAAATGAAAAGCCCACCAAAATTCGGTGGGCTTCATTTGTTTGTGCTTATTCGATTCCATTTTCAAGGAGTATTCCGATTCTTACTGCCCTCGGAGTGGTGCTGCAAAGCTATGTGTCCTGCTCTCAGGTGGAGTATCTGCGATAACTACCGCCCCCCTTTTAATAACCTCTTGATCCAGGTACACCGGAGCGCTTCAGCCTCCTATATTCGGTACTGCTCAGGCGGAGTATCTTCCATGATTCAAAACCTCCAAGCCAGATTTAATTCCCTCTTCATGATTGAAATATATCATTTCCAGAGCGAAAAAACAGTCTGTTTAATTTTTTTTTACAAGAGTATAATCCAAGAGTTGTTTTACTTGAATCGTTGCTCAACCAGGCTGACTTATCTATGTTTGTGCAAAAAACTGAATCCGGCGGAAGTTAATAGCCACTCCGGTGCAATAAATAGACGACAAGCGAAGCACAAAGGCAATAGATGCCGAACAGGTGCCAGCGCCCGCGCTCCAACCAGCTGGAAAGCCAGCGGAGGGCCAGAATTCCTGAAACGAAACTGAGTACCATACCGAACAAGCTCGGCGATAAGAGGGCCAGGACGCCGCTTTCCTGTAAAGCTTGTGCCGATTGGGCCTTAAACAGACGCAGAATCTCTCTGACAATAATCGGTGGGGTGAGAACAACTGCCAGGGCAAAACTGAACTCTTCAACCCTTGCTCTGGCGACTCCCAACAGTAGACCGGCGGATATAGTCGCCCCGGAACGGGAGAAACCGCGAAAAGGCAAGCAGAAGCCCTGCATAATACCTATCCAGCAAGATTCCCTTATGCCCAGCCGGGTTTCGTCCTGACGATCTCTTCCCGATTTTATTCCGGCAAATATAATGAGCAGGCCAACGACGGCAAGTGCAATGGAGATCATTCGCAAGTTGCCGAAGAGAAGTTCGATCTCCGCATGCGGCACATTCCTCAACATGACTTTTTCAATCAGGGTCTTTAAGGCTATACCGACTACACCGGTTAAAATTGTTGCAATCGAAATCCGCTTGAGCGCCTCCACAAATACCTCTTTTGAACTAAAGAAGCTTACCTTCCATGCCTTCCAGAAATAGAAAATTACCGCGAACATCGTACCTGTATGTAGCATTACCAGAAGAAGCGTCATCTCCGGCCGTGTCGGGTCAAGTCCCATCAGTTTTGCGCATACGATTACATGGGCGGAACTTGAAACCGGCAATAGTTCTGCTGCTCCCTGGACGATGGCGAGTACGAGTATGTTTGTTAAAGTCATGTGTGAATATCCTTATATAGAATTTAGCCTTATAGAAGATGCTAGTTTGTGGCTGTTTGTCAAGCTGAAATGTAAATATATTGTCGCTGGTTAATGTATGTGGTTATGCTTCTTGATGTTTTCTTGATACGTTTCGGGGGAGTTTTGACACCTTCTTTATCTGTATTAGTTCAAAGTAGACTGCAGAGCATCAGTAAAAATCAGTTTGCAGAGGCTAAAATGAATACGGAATCAGAAAACGGCAACAGATCTATGTTTAAGAAGTTAGTACAGGCCATATTCGGCGCCCCAAAATACCTGAAGGACCCGCAGTTGTTCCACAAAATGTCGCTGATCCCGATTCTGGCATGGGTTGGTCTCGGTGCCGACGGTCTCTCTTCGTCTGCGTACGGTCCGGAAGAGGCGTTCAGGGCTCTCGGCTCACACACCTATCTGGCAGTGCTGCTAGGGCTTGCCACCGCTGTGACCGTCTTCATCATCTCTTATGCATATTCACGCATTATTGAACACTTTCCGCATGGCGGCGGCGGGTATGTCGTGGCCACCCACATGCTGGGAGAGAAGGCCGGGGTTGTTTCCGGCAGCGCTCTGCTGGTGGATTACGTTCTGACTATTACCGTTTCCATCGCCTCCTGCGTTGATGCGCTCTTCAGTTATGTACCGAGTCACTATCATCACCTGAAGGTGCCGGTCGCCTGTGTTCTGGCGGTCATACTGATAGCGCTCAACATTCGCGGGGTTAAGGAGTCCATTTCGGTCATGGCCCCTATTTTTGCCACCTTTGTCGTCACCCATATCGTGATGCTGCTGTACGGGGTCTTCACCCACACCGATCGTTTCGTCCCATTGACCAACGACTTTCATAACGGTCTGCATCAAGACCTCTCCAGCATTGGCATCTTTGGCATTTTGATGCTGTTCATGCGGGCCTACTCTCTGGGAGGCGGGACCTATACCGGAATCGAGGCGGTCTCGAACGGTTTGCAGATCATGCGCGAGCCGCGTGTACAGACCGGCAAACGGACCATGATCTACATGGCCACGTCACTGGCTTTTACTGCAGGCGTCCTGTTCCTCTGCTATTCGCTGGTCGGCGTCACCCCGGTGGAGGGAAAAACTCTCAATGCGGTACTGGCCGATGGACTGTTCGCTTCATGGCCGATGGGTAATGTCATTGCCTTTATAACCATTTTTTCCGAAGGCGCTCTGCTGCTGGTCGCTGCCCAGACCGGCTTTGTGGATGGTCCGCGCGTCATGGCCAATATGGCGGTCGATTCCTGGTTTCCGCATCGCTTCGCGGCCCTGTCGGTACGTCTGACCATGCGTAACGGCATCGTTCTGATGGGGGCGGGAGCCATTGCTCTACTTCTGTACACCAAAGGCTCGGTCTCGGCCATGGTCGTAATGTACTCGATCAACGTCTTTGTAACCTTCTCACTGTCACAGCTCGGGATGTCGAAATTTTTCATCCAGAGAAGAAAAGAAGATCCAGAGTGGATGCGGCACCTCTCCGTACATCTGGTGGGACTCGTACTCTGTGTCACAATCCTGGTAGTTACGACGGTCGAAAAGTTTGCCGAAGGGGGGTGGATGACGCTGCTGATTACATCGGTGGTAATCTGGCTCTGCTATATTATCAAAGGGCATTATACCAAGGTACGTCAGGGAATCGCCGATCTCGACAATACCCTGCTGGATTTCCCTATTACCCACAAATACAATGACGAACCGCTTAAACATAACGAACCGACCGCTATCCAGCTGGTTTCCGGTTACAGTGGTTTCGGTGTGCATACCCTGCTCTCTATTCTGACAACCTTCCCCAAGACCTACAAAAATGTGGTTTTTGTTTCGGTGGCGGTGGTCGATTCCGGCTCTTTCAAAGGGGCGGAGGAGGTCGAGGCACTGGAGGCGTCGGTGAAGTCCGGACTCGATAAATATGTGGAGATGGCACGCCGTCTCGGTTTCGCTGCCGAAGGCAGGATGGAGATTGCTACTGATGTCGTGGAGGGGGCAATAGACCTTTGTAAGGAGATTCACGAGGAATATCCACGCTCGACGGTCTTTACCGGACAGCTCACCTTCAGACTGGAAAAGTTCTACCATCGTATGCTGCACAACGAGACCGCCTTCGCCATTCAGCGCCGCCTGCAGTGGGACGGGCTGACTACCGTCATTCTCCCAATCAGGGTGCGGACATGATCAGCGGAAATCAGGTGTAATTCAACATTCCTGCGTCATCAGGCAAGAAAATGCTTGCCGTTTTGACATGGTGGTCTAGACTGGAAATGTGACGACACAATTCCACTTTCAATCACGTAGGAGTAGAGGATGCCTAAAGAGGATAATGTACCGCGAATTCTCATTGTCGATGATGAAATATCGATTCAGCGGTTCCTGCATACGGTCCTGGATACCGGGGAGTTTTCCCTGCATCAGGCGGAAAACGGCCATGCTGCCCTGGCAGCGGCGGTGGCGACACGGCCCGACATTATCCTGCTCGATCTGGGATTGCCGGATATGGATGGGCTTGAAGTTATCAAGCGGATCAGGGAGTGGTCGCAGGTCCCGATCATCGTCCTGTCGGTGCGTGACCGGGAGAATGACAAAGTAAAAGCGCTGGACGCCGGGGCCGATGATTATCTCTGCAAACCATTTGGCGTGGCGGAACTGCAGGCACGAATCAGAGGCGCATTGCGGCGTGCCGTGCAGCTTGCGCCTGAACCGGTGTATGTCGTTGATGAACTGGAGATCGATCTTTATCGCCGCAAGGTAATTGTGCGCGGGGATGAGATTCAGCTTACCCCCACCGAATACGATCTGTTACGTCTGTTGGTTGCCCACGCCGGCAAGGTACTGACCCACAGCCAGATTCTCAAGCAGATCTGGGGGGTGGGGTATGTTGAACAGCCTCACGTACTGCGGGTTAATATCAGCAACCTGCGCCGCAAGATTGAGATCGACGCCTCGCGGCCTCATTACATCACTACCGAGCCTGGAGTCGGCTACCGATTGCGAGCGGAAGGCTGAGCCGATAAACAAGTTAAAATTCGATATTCGGACGGATGACCGCTACGACGCTCTGGAAGTTGGTATCGCGTAGTCTGCCGCTGTAGATGGCGGGGTCTTCCCAAATAAAGCCGAGATCAAGTTTCAGTGCGGTGTGCCACCTTGGGAGAGGAAACTTTTTACCGATCGTATATTCCTGACGAAGCGGTCGGCCGTCCTTGATAGAAAAATCCCAGCGAAAATCGATCGAACTGTTGCTGATGAAATTTAAGAAACCTGCGTCAAAATCAAGATTGCTTCGCCTGAAGCCAAGATAAACGGTGTTGGAGATATCCGGGTTTTCGTGGGTTTTTGCACCAACTCTAAAACTCCAACTCAATTTGTCTCCCGCAAAAACCCGATCTCCCTTCATTTTCCATTCCGATTCAAGGCTGTTGTCGGGAATCAAAACATTACGTTTGATATGCTCGTTGGAATAACTGAAGAGATATCCCATGTATCCTCTGTTAGCGCTGTTTTTTTCTTCACCCGGTTTGACAAAACGGACGATATCACCAAAAAATACAGAAAATGCGTAAGGTTCCTGGAACCCTGCGGTGACCGCTTCCAGAAGGTTGAGATCACCGCTGCCTACATTGAAATTACGATAAAAATCAGGAGCGTATTTCTTGCTGCCGACGCCAAGTAGCGGCAGTGGACAGACCGCCGCTTCAAACAGTACGAAACGGGGAGACAATGCGTTTTGGAACAGCTGACGATAAATTGCAAATTCGTTTTTTCCTGAGACTTCCGGTATCGGCGTGTTGGTAAGTGGAATGCTGAGCGAAATATTGCTGTAATATGGATCAAGCTCCCAGTCAATTTCGAGTTGCGCTGTTTTGGACGCTGAAAGTGCTGGTTGAGCGCCTTGCGATGCGACAGTTGTCGAAGTAGTTTTCTTGTCATTTTCCGGCGTGACGGCATCAGCCGCTTGTACCTGCAATGCGGCCGATAAAAAAAATAAGTTCAGCATTATTAATAATATAGTGGCGTTCATAATTGGTCACTTACCTCCGTCACTTACTTTATTGGCATCATTTTTCTCGTTAATCGAAAGATAATGGCTCTTATAATGTTATGTGACATAGCGTCTTTTGCCCCATCAAGATGAATATGTATCAGGGGTTTCAAAACTTCCCTGATAATAAATTCCTTCAAATCGTGATATTGCTGTTTGGCCTTCTCTCTAATGGTAATGTTTCTAGCGATACACATTACCCCCACAATTTCACCGCTAGGCAGAATCCAGGGGAATTTGGTTACGGAAACATTAACTTTCTCGCCGTTTTTGTGTGTTATTGTTTCACGGATGTCTTCGATCGGTTTACCGTGCTTCATCACCCAAAGGTCATCTTGAAGAGCCTTCTCAGCCTGCTCGCGAGGCATTAGATCAAAATCGGTGCAGCCTCTTATGTTATCCATGTTCAACCCGTAATGACGGGCTTTGGCGGCACTGGCACAGATAATTTCTCCACCGGTAAACTGTCCTTGATCAGCGGCAAAGTATTCTTTAACAACTATCGAGTCACTAGTATTATTCATGAAAGAGTTAAATATCAACAGCTCTTGCATAGATCTTCCCATATTCCCCTCTTTATGAAGTATCCCTCTGTTTTATTAGGGGACACTTTGCAGTATCGTTTTGCCAACACGTGGTTCGGAATTTCAGTATTGATCTGCTATCAGCGTTGAAGCATGATCCGCTTCGTATATTTACATATTATTTTTATATAACATACAAAAATAGCTTACGACCTAATGTTGTAAGCTATTTTTTTGCCGGCGTCTCAAAGTCTATAGAATGAATGATGGGAAGTAGCACCTAACTCAATACGTTAAAACATAGTGCTGCAAGCTTTTTTACTTATATTTGAAGCTGACTATTTACTGCGTACGGGAAATCTGATCATTCTCAATGCCTCGATTCGCATCAAGATCGGCATTCAATATTTGTGGTTCAATATATGCCGAGAATATAGTCCTAAAATCCTTCATCATGTTCTGGGTAGCTCGTGGAACAGTTTTTGCGAAACAGTCAAGGATTATGATAGCATTTTTTACGGCATCGCTGTTTGTATAGAATTTTACGCGGTTGGCAAAAGAATTATTTACGTCACTAACTTTTTTATAAATGTCCTGCAATGTTTCAAGCGTCCAGTCGGGCTTTTCTCCGTTTTGTTGCCGGAGGTATTGGGCAAGAAGATACATGGAAACCATACGATACTCCGTCTCTTCCAATGAAGTGAACGGCAGATGAAACCGCACCATAGGACGAAGAGGTTTTAAAAGCGGACATCCGCTGGTTGGCATGATTATGCCCATCAATGATCCCAGACCATCCTGAAAAGACGTTTCCTTAAAATAGCTGCGCATTGAATCGGTGACTTCGATAGAAACTTCGTCAAAAGAGTTGTAATCTTTCAAATCTTCAAGTACCCATCCCAAGTGGACTGCAGTCGGACAGTACTGGTGAGCGGCAGGATCGAGAGGGCAGCCATTGCATTTATGAAAAGACAACTCTGCCCAGGATGGCGGCACGTTGTCATTATTGGGAATCAGGGCAAGATCAGATTCATTAAACCTGAGTAGATATTCCTTGCGTTCACCGTTCTTGAATCTGAAAATATAGCGGATGTTATTGGTAGGCATGTAAACTCCATATTTGTGGATCGTCTTTCAGATTTGACCTGTATTTCAAATTCTAATTCTGACCCACCATAGGTGTCTAAGTTGCTAATCATTTTTACTTGTATATAAAGTTATTAGCTATAAAAGTCTATACATTAGTGCTTTTTTGTATACATTAAATTGTCAGCCTAGGCCCTATTTAAGTTGGATTTCAAGTCTGATAGTCACAGAAAACGGATGACAGTCACCAGGAATTTCAGTCAGCAATTCAGGTCCACCAAAGAAAAAAGGCCGCTTTCCCAGGGGGAAATGACCTTTTTTCTTTGGCGTCCCAACAACAAAGAAACTGAGAACCGGGAAATGCCGTTAAATATCAGCAAATATAGATGCCTGAAAACAGGCAGGCTAGCTTTATGCCGTGTGACAATAAAGTAGCCTGGCCCTTATCCCGATATTATTAAACTTCTGCTAGGAACTCACTCTGAGCTCTTAGCAATAAAAGCTATTTCTTTTTGGCTTTTGCTGCCGGTTTAGCTGCTGCTTTGGTCGACGGTTTAGCTGCTGCTTTAGCAGCTGGCTTTGCTTTGCAGGCAGCTTTGCAGGCATCCAGGTCTTTCAAGAATTTCCCCGTGGTGAATTTTCCGACCCTTTTTGCAGCAATTTTGAGCGGTTTGCCGGTTTGCGGGTTTCTGCCGGTCCGTGCCGCTCTCTTTGAAGCAGAGAAAGTTCCGAACCCAATCAGGGTGACTTTGCCATCGTTAACCAATTCTGTTGTAACTGCGCACTGAAATGCGCCTAAAGCTGCCTCAGCCTGGACCTTTGTTATTTTCGCTTTCTCTGCAATCTTTGCTACGAGCTCTGCTTTTGTCATACGCCCTCCAAACAAGAGATTTTTAAGAACAACCGGCAAATAGCATACATACAAACAAAAGACAATGCATTTAATGATTGTAGGTGATTGTTATGTCATATCGGCAAATACCAGGAACTGAACGAATAACTGTATTTTTACGTTCGTCTCGGTTGGTACCGAGGTGAACTCGGAACCCATGAGGATGCTGTCGTCCATAGATTTCCGGCTGAGTATCTTGGCATATACGTCGCGGGCCTGATAATCAACCATGTGTAAGTCGAAGCTGATTTTGATCTCCGTATACACAGACAGTTCGCGCTCCAGTTCAAGTAATGCTCCGTAGTAGCCAAGGTCGCGTATCACGCCTGAGTACATCTCCGGCAGTACAACGCCCATCTCGATGATCTGGTACGAGAACGGCAGTTTGACCTCTACGCGGTGCGAGCGGCGATTTTCCTTTCGCGGGACTCTGAGGTCCAGCTGGGGGATGGCAATAAGTTCGCGCAGGCTCACCGGTTGCGGTTTACCCTTTACGTGAATATCGATTGGGTCGGAAATATCGACAAAGTCTTTGCAACATTCGTAGGTGCTTTGGCTGATCAACACCTGTCCCCGCAGGCTGAATGCCTCGATACGCGACGCCAGATTGACTTCGTCTCCGATCACCGTGTACTCGGAATAGTGCTCAGAGCCCAATGTGCCTGCCAGCACGGATCCGGTGTTGATGCCTATGCCCATGTACATCTCAGGCATGCCTTGCGTCTTGTGCATGAGATTGAGTTCGCTCATGGCCATCTGCATTTCCACTGCGCAGGTCAACGCCCGCTCAACGTCATCCAGGCGCTGTACCGGCGCGCCGAACAGCACCATTATAGAGTCACCCATGAACTTGTCTATGGTCCCTTGGTTTTTGAAGATGATCTCGCTCATCTTGATGAGACAAGGATTGAGCATCTGGATGACGGTGCCGGCCGGTTGACTGGCAACCATCGCCGTGAAACCACGCAAATCGGCGAAAAGAATGGTCACCTTGCGCGTAAGGAACTCCTGCCCCAGCTGCGAGGGCAGAGACTCCGTGATCAACTCATTTAATGCCGTTTCGATCTCCACCTCGGCAGCCGCACTGAGCGCTTTTCCCGTATCGAGGGCAATAATGTCGTGCAAGCGTTGCCGCACCAACTGTACTGAACATGGTTTCATGCTGACTCTGCTTTCATAGTCGATTTTAGTTCCAGGCGTTGTTGCCGCGATGATGCATTGTGCTTGGGCTGGGTGAGGGGATTGAACTGCGCATAATCGTCCGTGATTGCGTAATAAATATGCACACAGCAAACCGCCAATGCTAAATTGAGTTGCTTTTGTTGACAATCTCGACAAATTTATTAAAGAGGTCAGGGCTAAATGCTCCGTTTTCAGCCTCGTCACTCATTATGTTAATAGCATCGGCATGAGAATATGCCCTGCGTTGTGCCCGATCCACGACTAAAGCGCTATAAACGTCACACAGACCGGTTACTTGTCCGCTTCTCGGTATGTCGTCCCCTTTAGTACCGGTCGGATAACCATTCCCGTCGTACCTCTCATGATGGTAGCGAACAATATTAAGAACAATATCGCTGTAATTTCCGCTGCGTTTCAGATACTCATATCCTTTCTGCGTGTGTTGTTTAACCTTGTAATATTCGATATCGGAGAGTGCATCGTTTTTATCGAGGATTTCTCCGGAAATAAATACCATGCCATAATCATGGATAAGAGAGCCAATCCCAACATCCAAAATTTCATCAGTGGCCAGGTCGAATAACTTTTCATGAACCAATAGTGAAAGCGCAGTAACCTGGACAGCATGGGCAAAAATGTAAAAATTTTGTGATATTACCGCCTTGAGCGATTCCATGGCATGAGTATTTGTGGCTACGTGCTGCAATATATGCTGAACCATGTTTCGGCATCGAAGTTGATTTGAGGTCGAATCCGGTGATTCAAATATGTCGATCACGCAGTTTACGGATGTCTGATAAAGTATCTTGCCTTTGGCTGTGATACTGAGATCATCTCTCGCGAGCATTTCCGTCAAACTGTTCTCTATATATTCGTTAAGAATATCGATGTCGCCGCTTCTTACATAGAGAAAACCGGTAAAGTTATTCTCCAAGCGCCGATGGTCTTCTGCCGTGAATTTTCTTTCAGGATCTTTGTAAAGCACATAATTGCCCCCGCTCCTGAGATACAGAGCAACACTTGGAAAATTTTCCGGAAAGATGCTGTCGATGCTTATCGCCCGCCAATAACGGTCCTTGCTCATATGCCATGTCCCGGTTAAACGATATTGCCGTTAACGCTCCCGCCAACAGATAGAAAACATCAAACTTACTATCTATCCTATCGGCTTCCGCCTATAACTCTGGAGATTTTTTGAGTATTTGCATATCAGGTCGGTCGAAACCATTTTTATGTCAGAATTCTTTAGAAGTTGCCATATTGCCCGATAAGGTTTTGAGAAGATATTATTCCCAAGAATAGGGAGCTAAGCCAATGACCTTTGAAGAACGAGAATT
>CAIYDX010000065.1 GCA_903925005.1 uncultured Geobacteraceae bacterium | reverse complement strand
TAAGCTCAGGCCTGCTTGTAATTGAATGTTGTTCTTTTTCATGAGTACCCTCCTGATTCTTGATATCAGGAGAATAGCAGATACATGCGACAGAAAAAGTCATACTGAAAACGCAAGCGCTCTTTTAGAACGATTCAGGTTTACCGATGTTCTTACAATTTTCTCGGAAGTCCGAATGCAACCGGTAACAAGGTATGAGCGTAATATTCTTTCATGGAACTCAGCTTCCATTTTTGAATTCACATCCGAACTGTTTGCTTGATATCGGCTCATATTACCTTGATAGCAAGTACAATGGTTGGCGGCAAGATGCAGTTGTCTTGCACTTTTGCTTAACGCTTCAGCTATCAATTTTGTATCAATCATGCCCGACATCTCACTCATCCTCCTATAAACGCAAGAATCCTTTCAGGTGCCCCTAAAAGCCTTAAAAAGGCACAGCACTCACTTGGGTTGATCGTGGCGATTCGCCATTGCCAATAATCGCAGTTACCTGGTAGTAGTAGGTTAGTCCACTGGTCAGCCCTGTCTGGGTGTAAGTATTTGTTATCACGTTTATGGGTGGAACAACAAAAAGAGGAACAGTGATGCCATTATTAGGCGTAGCCAAGTAAATATTGTAAGAAGTTGCGCCTGCTACTGGCGTCCAGGAGATAGTTATTTCGCCTGTAGTCCCAACTACCGGTGTGGCGGTAACATTTGTCGGCGTAGATGGTTGTGGTACTGCGCTCACTTGTGTTGACGCCGCTGATTCGCCAGCGGTACTAACCGCAGTTACTACATAATAGTAAGTAATTCCGATTGTTAAAGGCGTATGGATATAAGGATTGGTAGCACCGGGTATTTTGGTGCCATTGGTCGGAGTCACACCGGTCGTTGTGGACCAGTAAATGTTGTAAGAAGTTGCGCCAGGGGCTGCTGTCCAGGCAAGGGTTATCTGGCCGTTTCCTGTTGTGGCGGTGACATTTGTCGGCGTATATGGTTGTGGTACTGCACTCGCTTGTGTTGACGTCGCTGATTCACCAGCGGAATTAACAGCAGTTACAACATAGTAATAGGTAATTCCGACAGCTAGAGGTAAATGAACATAAGGATTAGTTGCAGAGGTTATTTTGGTGCCATTGGTCGGAGTTACGCCGGTAGCTGTGGACCAGTAAATGTTGTAAGAAGTTGCGCTAGGAACTGCTGTCCAGGCAAGTGTTATCTGGCCGTTTCCTGGTGTGGCGGTAACACCAGTCGGTGCTGATGGCGGCGATGGCGACGTATTAGAACCACAACCAATAATTGACATCACAAAAAGCATGGCTAAAAATATAATTAATGTTTTTGTATTCATACCAACTCCCTGTTTTCTGAAATACAAACCGAGCCTTAATAACAACTCAAGACAACAATAAAGAATCAAAGTTATCTATTACACGTTACCCCAGAGAACGTCCCGCCAAAAGGGCAGTAGGGGCTGGCCATATATCCAAACAGTGGTGTTGGACGAGTAAAATCGCAGTCATACTCACCCCAATTAGCGCAATAAGTGTTGGTCGCTGTCGGGCTTGTGGCACTAGGTGGGAGATAAAGCGGAACACTTGCGGCAAAGGAGGTGGCCGATATATACCCGAACAGTGGTGCTGTGCGATAGCCATCACATTCATACTCACCCATACTAAAACAATATGTACTAGAAGTTGTCAACCCTTCTGGATAAGCAACACCAGATGGAAGATACAGTGGAACACTTCCGGCAAAAGAGGTAGCCGATATATATCCAAATAGCGGTGTTGGGCGAGTAAAATCACAGTCATACTCACCCCAACTAGCGCAATAAGTGCTGGTCGCTGTCGGGCTTGTGGCACCAGGTGGGAGATAAAGCGGAATATTGTAATTCCATCCGCCATTCGCTATCGCCGGATAACTCCCTCCCTGTACGGGCCAATTATTAACAAGCACAGTGGCATCAACCGAGCCGAGCCCTGTGGCAAGGTCATAGCCAACCCCGGCAGTATAGCCGGTTACACCTTGAAAGCTGTTGTTGCCTGATGTGATATCATGAAAGACTTTGGGGCCGTTCAAGTTGTACTGAGAGTAGCCAAGTTGGTACAGTTTGGGATTGATATTGCCCTGACGCTCACCGGTCTTCTGCACGATGAGCGCCATAAGGCCAGCAAAAGCGGGCGAGGAGGCTGAAGTGCCGCCTACTCCTCCTCCCGGCACAGGTTGCCCTTGAACCACGACATAGTAGGCGTCGTGTAAGCTTGCTGCAAGAGAAACATCGGGGATATCGCGCATGCCGTCAGCCGGGACCCCTGGGCCTACCTGCCATATGGGTTTGGCGTAGAGTGAAGAAGCCCCTCCGCCAGTAGCCCCCCCCATACCGTTCTCGTTCCAAACGACCTCTGGGATATAGCTGAGAGCTGAGGAGAAACCTGTCTCATTAAAGATGTTCCAAAAGTTGCCGGAGCCTTCATTGAACATGGTTCCGCCCACTGCAACGTTGTAGGGTGTGGAGGCAATACCGTTAACTCCCAATGCCCAAGATAATATGTTGCCATTAGAATCTGTTGTTGTACAATCACCTGCTCCATAATCGCCAGAAGCGACAAATGAGGTGATGCCTTGAGCAGCGGCTTGTGACCAGAAATTATTAAAAAACGCGTTAGCTGCCGAAGAGAGCATTGACTCACATGCGCTGAAACTGGTGCTCATGATCGGTGCCACATTATTGTTTACAATGAACTGGATTGACAGGAGTGCCCCATCAGTTGCTACAGACTTAGAGGTTACGAATATTATTGTAGCGTTTTTTGCCACTGCTCCTGCCCATTCGACATCCAGATCTGCCTCAATGTCTTCGTTATAACTAACATCACCGGGATCAACATTTGTTATCACTTGCGGAGGATTGTTCGGAAGCCCCATCATATCACGAAAAATGGACCAATCATTAATTGGTGGGTTTGTATGGCCCACAATGGCTATGCTTACTCCTGAGCCATTTATACCGGCATTGTAGAGTGGGTTTACGTTATAGATAGTTGCGAAGTCGCCAGGAACCATGAGGTGGTGGCTACCGTCAGTAGGATCCGTATAAGCCGGTTGGACGTTTTCTGTTGCCAAGAGCTTTGCACCAGTGTTCAGCGCCTTTAAAGGAAAATTGTGTAAAGATACTACACCCGCAACCTGACTGGCAAGTGCCCGCGGAATTGACGGTTCTTGGGCGTTCGCATGGTGGATCTGGCCATCGACCTTGTAATCGTGCATTTTCGTACGAAATGCCGACTCAACGTGGTGTACCTGACCAGAAAAATTGATCCAATTGCGCCCTTTTCCCACCTCATCAATGCTGAAACCTTGCGAGGTCAGCCAAGCGGTTATTGCGCCAATTTCATCATCATTCAGGCCAAACTGATTTCCGAACTCTTCCGGTGTGAGCCAATGGTGATAGTTAGGGGAAGCCGAGTCTAACTGATCAGCGAGAAGCTTTTCCAGATTGGCCTGCTTGGCAGGACTTCGCTTCAACGTAAAGACCATCCGCTCCATTGGCAGGGAGCTATCTGTGGTGCCAATGTCGTTCTCCGGACGTGCTTTCGGATGAACATTTCCTTTCATGACGACCCTGTTGTTGTCGTCAATTACACGGCCTGTGCCTGCAAAGACAGGTGTATTGGCAAACATCACTAAGCCAAGTAGCGTAATCCCTCCGATTCCGTAAGTGAGTCGTTTAAACATGGTTTTTCCCCTTTTTGCTTAAAAAATGAAAAATCCAATGATGTGACCGTCCTAACCAACATTTACATTACTTCCCCATTCTCAATACCCCGAAACTGCTCCACCGGATTCCAGCGCATCAATCTATACAGAATTGATGCCATTTATTTAATAACACAACAATGCCTTAAAATCAGATAGTTAAGCTATTTATAAACGAACACGACTGAACAGCGCTATGGAGAAGTAATGTCCATATTCTGACTGATTCATGACAAGCTATTGAATATTGCAGTGTTTGTGTGTTGCAATAAATTGAACATATCCTGCCAATCCACTGATAATAGGCGCATATAGGTAATGTCCAAATACTGGACATCGATAAATCGCCAATATTTTAGTGTTCCAACCTGTACACACAACTTCTAATTTACAGCATTCCCTTCGCTCCCCATAAACCACATAACCTCTCCTCGGCGCCTCAACCTCACACCACCCATTCGGGACCAAATTAATTCCATCATGCTATAATATGAGTTTAGGGATTCAGGTACAGAAACCTATCCATCATCTCCCCGCCAAATACACTTCACCCATAGCCTCTGTAGCTCTGGCGCAATGTGTCTCTCCGTAGGTAACCCCAAAGGACCAGATCTTGTTTTTCTATTATTTACTTATTTGTCGCTTTCATCTTTTTGTCCTTTATCACCTTTGCCTTTAAGACTACCTACCGCTTTAATAATTTCAGGAGTAGCCCGCACAGTTTCTTTTGCAACAGTTCCCCACGGCGCTTGTGCATCTGTGGCTAAATCCGCAAAGGCGTTGGATTGAGAGGAATTCCAGTTAAAAGCTCTATCCATCTCGTCAATTGACAATTTTCCGTCGTTAAGATGGACAAATAAGCGACCCTGGCGAAGGGCATGCCGCCGTTCCAAAAGCCTTTCTGCTTGGTCCAGCGCTGCTTTGCCAAAACGCCATAATCCAACTGCAATAAGTACGAGCATACCGTAAGCAGTAAAAGCTCTCGAAAAAGACAAAAGAGCGTATTCCCAGAACTTTGCATAGCCTGTCATCATAGATTTTTGATCAAAAGAAAGTCCCGACTCTTGGGAGATAAGTAATAATTTTTGACTCTCATTAAGTGAACCATCATTTATTACAATATGATGACATGATGTACATGCGCCAGTATCATTAGCTGGTCGTTTCCAATTATAAGATGATTTTTCCAACGTACTTATAACAGTTTTATCGTCAATAATAGCGATCTTGCTGATATGGTTAACTACTTTATTGCCAACTTTACGAATAATATTTTGACCCAGCATCTGATCAAAAGCGAAAATAGCACCGATGGAAACCACCATAAATGCTATTGTGTACGCCAACTTACCCCATCTTGTATACGAATTTGCTTGCTTCTCCAGATAACCTAAGGCCTTTTCAACGAATAAATCCGTAACTGCAAGGTGGTAAGCCCGGAGACGTGGCGAAATAGAATTTCCATCAATTGGAGCTTTTTGGGGGAAAATAGTCGTGCAGACACATTCGTTTAATTCTTGTGGAGTTTGCGTTGTCAAATAGTTGTTATAATAGTCCAACAGTTGTTTCTTTCGTAAACTTTCACCGCGATAATGTTTTCGTATAAGTACTTGTAGCCACAAGTCTGGCTGAGACAAGAAATCATGATCTGAATTGGAATATTTTGGATCAAGCTTTACTCCATCTTCACTCGCAGCAGTAAGATTCAAATTATAACTATCAT
>CAIYDX010000064.1 GCA_903925005.1 uncultured Geobacteraceae bacterium | reverse complement strand
GAGTCAATCTTTCCCAAAACCCAGATTCAGCTCTGTATCGTCCATATGATACGGCACAGCCTGAACTATGTTTCCTGGAAACAGCGAAAAGAAGTTGCTGACGATCTCAAGACCATTTACCAAGCCCCGACAGTCGAACTGGCGGAGAAAAACATCGAAGCCTTTGCCGTCAAATGGGATGCCAGCCATCCGAGCATAGCAAAATCATGGCGTAACAACTGGGAACGGATCATTCCGCTGTTTGCTTTTCCAGAAGATATTCGCAAGGCAATTTACACGACAAATGCTATTGAATCTTTGAATATGTCACTTCGCAAGGTTACCAAGAACCGGGGGCACTTTCCCAGTGACGAGGCTATGTTCAAACTGATTTATCTGGCACTGAAGAACATTGCAAAAAAATGGACGATGCCGATTAGGGACTGGAAGTCAGCAATGAATCAATTCAGCATCATATTTGAGGGTAGGATGCCTCACTACTAAAATCGGGACAGTTACTGCGATATTCACTCATAGAATATTAAGGCATCACTAAAATATCCATTAAATCAAGCAATTCTTGCATTATTTGTAAACTGGAGTATAGATTGACATCATATAATGCTACGATGTTTCAACGAGGTGACTTGCCATGAAAAGACTATCACAGCAGGTTAGCGGCATAAGCGACCGCAAACAGTTGGAGCAGTCATTACGGCATGCAAACGACACTCTTGAAGAACAGGTTGCAGAACGAACTGAAGAGCTGTCCACGACTGTAACCAGGTTGCAGCAGGAAATCACCGAACGTAAACGGGTTGAAGCGGCCTTGACAGAAAGCGAGTATTTTTTTAAGGAGTCGCAACGTGCGGCATCAATAGGTTCTTACCGGTGTGATTTTGCTGGCGGCATGTGGGAGTCATCAGAAGTCCTTGATACTATTTTTGGTATTGACAAGGGGTACAATCGTAGTATTCAGGGCTGGTTGGATGTTATCCATCCTGATGATAGGCAGATGATGGACCAGTTCCTGAGAGAAGAAGTCATATCCAAAAGAAACCCCTTTTCAAAAGAATACAGGGTAGTGCGCAAGAATGATGGAGATACAAGATGGGTGCTTGGATTAGGTAAAGTCACATTCGATGATGATAATCACAGCGCACTGACAATGATTGGGACCATACAGGATATTACCGAGCGGAAATTGGCCGAGGAGGCTCTGCTTTTGACAAGATTTTCCATAGATTGCTTTTCAGATGGAGTTTTCTGGCTTGCCCCAGATGCTCGTATTGTCGATGTCAATAAGGCAGCGTGCCTCTCTCTCGGATATACTAAAGAAGAGTTGTTGCATCTAACGGTTCCAGACCTTGATCCTTTGTACAATGCCGATGTATGGAAACAGTTTTTCATTAGCCTTCGACAACATGGCTCACTAAAATTTGAAACGGTACATACCACAAAAGGCGGGATACGGTTTCCTGTTGAAATTGCTGCCAGTCATGTACAATTTGATTCTGTGGAACGCATCTGTGGCATCGTTCGCAACATCACTGAACGCAAAAAGGCTGAAGAAGATAAACTGGCACTTGAACAGCAACTCCAGCAGACTCAGAAATTGGAAAGCCTCGGCGTATTGGCTGGCGGTATCGCCCACGACTTCAACAACATCCTGGCGATCATTATGGGGTATTGCTCCCTAATAAAGATGGACTATGAAGCTGCTGAAAACAATATTCCCGAAATAGAAAAGGCCGTTGAACGGGCTGCCGCATTATGCCGTCAGATGTTGGCCTATGCCGGGAAAGCCTCATTCGAGAATATTCAGGTTGACATGTGTATGGTTGTCACTGAGATGTCAAAGATGCTGCAATCTACCATCGCTCAGAATGTGGTAATCAAAACTGATATTTCAGCAGATATACCGTGGGTTATCGGCGATGCCAGTCAGATCAGGCAGGTGGTCATGAATCTGATTATCAACGCAGCGGAAGCCATCGGTGACGCACAGGGAGAAGTCCGGGTATCGCTATCAAAGATAGTCCTGAACAAAGATGGGGCTGAAAAGGATTATCTCGGCAAAATCATCCCTCACGGCTGCTATGCCTGTTTGGAAGTTACCGATACCGGCAGCGGCATGAGCGATGAGACCTATAATCGGATTTTTGAGCCGTTCTATACCACCAAGTTTTATGGGCGTGGCCTTGGAATGTCCGCTGTTCTTGGCATCATTAAGACGCATAATGGGGCATTGCAGCTCTCCACTGAACTGGGCAAAGGGACAACTTTCAAAATATTCCTGCCTGTACAGATCAGTGACTGTACCAGAGAAGAACCTCAACATGTTGCCTCAGTACATTGGCAGGGGAGCGGCACGATACTGCTGGTAGAGGATGAGGTTCATATACTGCTGGTTGCACGAACCATGCTGGAAGCATTGGGATTCACGGTCATTGAAGCATCAAACGGCAAAGAAGGATTGGAGCTGTTTCAGAAGAACGCCGCAGACATCAAACTTGTTGTCACTGATATGGGTATGCCTGTAATGGATGGCTATCAACTTTTCAGTGAGTTGAAATCACTCAGACCGGATCTGCCGATTATCATATCAAGCGGCTTTGGGGATACTGTTGTGGAATCTCGGATAGCCAGTGAGGATATAGCCGGGTCAATAAGCAAGCCGTATAGCTTTGATCGGTTGCGAGATGTGTTGAAGATGGTTATAGAGGGAATACAGAAACACACATGAGGAAAGATTCTAATTGTTCGCAGAATTATTCGACACCTTTTAAAACATTCCGAAACGTCATTTACACAATTGGATTGACACGCCCAAGTACGGGCTTCTTCGCACCCTCTCGGGCTGCGGTAAGATCCGAACTGGCGTTTGTTGGATGCTCACACCGAATGACAACCGAACTGACGGGCAGTTCACACACTACTTGAATTTACCGGGGCAGTGGAATCAATACGATTCCCAGCTGTTTGAGCACCTGGCAGATTGCATCCGGGACGGTGAACGTCATGTCAGCCACATCGAGTCAACAGGCCTTCTCCAGAATGCAATCTATCATTGCGACTTACTCTCTGATATTCCGGAGGAGCGAGATCGATACTTTGAGGACATGCACAAGCAGCTACATGGAGTCGACCTGATATTCTTCGACCCAGACAATGGGCTCGAAATTAAATCGCGACCCTACGGTCGCAAACAATCATCGAAGTTCCTGTATTGGCGTGAATTGACCCATGCATTTAGTGATGGCAAATCAGTCCTTGTATATCAACATTTCATACGAGAGAAACGGGAACAATTCATCACGCGCCTATCATTAGAGCTTTGCAAGCGACTCGACGTTCCAGAAGTGCTCTCATTCCGAACCCCACATGTTGTCTTCTTTCTTATTTCACAACCAATGCATAAACGGGCTCTTCGGGAAGCACGTAAGCACCCACGTCGCTGCTGGAATATGCAACGTCGCTATAGGGATACGCCGCGCCTGGCGACACAGACACTGTAGCTACATCTATATCAGGGTTCTTTGGTTTTAACTTCTTTCCACATTTTCTGCAAAATCTGTCCATTTTTATCCCCTTTCGTTCCGCCGCCTGGCTGCCTCAGTTTCTTCGCCAATTCTCCTTGCCAGCTCACTATCATATTCGGTTAGCCCGCCAGCTCTAAAGACAGGCACCCCGGGATTCTCTTCTTTCCATCGCTGGATTCCGCGGCAAGGGATGTAAATCAAAATCCCCAGCAGAAGAAGCGATATCATACCCGGCGTTTTTGAAGCACACCTGATGAGCGACAATTAGGCAATACGACCGGTAAAAGTAGTTGACGTTCATCACACACCCCCACAGGATCAGCATTATTATCCATACAAGAAATCTCACTTGACCCCCAGGAACGCTTTTAATCTACCGACCCACCCTACCGTCTTTTGTGCTCCCCATCGGCCTTGCTTCCAACCTTCGGGTCCTTTTAGATACATTGTACCATCGGCACAGAACCGTCCCTCAAGTGGCGTAATTGTTTTACAGTCATAACAGATCGCATAGGCGGTTAGATTCACGTTAAGGCTATTTGTAGTCAACTTTGTTATTTCACCTCTAATATCGTCGCTATCTGTATGAATTTTTTTTCGACACCCGGCACAATTTATCGACAGTGCATCAAGTTTTCCACCCCCGGCACCGTCATCAAATACGTGTGGCAATGGCAACGGCGGCATTTGTTCGATTCTTAAACACAGGTCAGCATCCATTATTTTTCTCCTTTTTTTCTATTTTTCAGAATTCTTTTGACGCTGATTCAGATGCTGACCAGGCCGGCAGCGATAAACAACAGACACAGCTGAATTAGCGGATCTGCGAGGCTTTTTATCATCATTATATCATCTCCTTTTTTTCCAAAAACCGACGAATATTATATAACCCGACAAAAGACTGCATCAGGTCAACAGGGCGTTTGCCGTCGAAAGCAGCGCATGGAGTTTTGATCCATGCAGCGTTTTTCAACAATTTAGATATCGCCAGTAAGTGCCTTATTCTTTCCAGCCGGTCAATTTTTACTCCAACCGGTCGACCGGCTCTATATCTTCTTAATGTACCATACGATCGGCGGCGCAGATCCAGAGCAAGCAACCGCTCTTTCGGCGTCAGATTCCAAGCGTCAAAGGCAGCTATTACACGCTTTGCGAGTATTTTTCTTTCTTCAACAGATAATGATTCATTCACTCTATTTTCTCCTTAAAGCGCCGCTTTCAGGGCATCTACAACCTTCACGATTAACGTCAAGACTTCGATTTTTATTGTCAAATACAATTCCAGAAGATTTACGCCGACAACGGCGATCGAAAGCAGCCCCGTGGATAAACTGTCTATATTTACAGTCCCAGTATTGCCGCCGGACACAGCAAAATGAGTTGATGCATTGCTATAAACGGCTTTTAAAATCATCGGCTTTTGAAGCCCATTTGTGTTCAGTACATATATCCCATCAGGACTTGTGTTAGTCGTAACTTCATGTCCTAATCCGTCCTTAAGATAGACCACCGCCGCACGAGCAGCTTTACCAGTTATCACCGTTGCCGGCGTGTCCGGCGGCGATCCACATCCCGCCAGTATAGCAACAATCATAATTACGCTTATATATCTCATGCTTTCACCGCATCCTTATGCGGATGCAGCGCATGTCCCAACTGTTCGGAAATGTGGTGTGAGGACACCAGCAATGTTAGCCAATGCAGCAGATGACTGGCCCCCTCGAGAACCCCCGGCAGAAACAAAAACACAGCAGACCCTACGGTCATAATCGCTAAAATTACATATATTTTATTCATTCCAAACCCCTTTTATATCTTTTAAAAACTTTTATATCTTTTATTATCTTTATTATACTCAGAATGTGGATTGTGTCAAGCAAAATTGCCAGGGTAATAAAAAAGCCTCGGGCGGAGGGCCGGAGGCTTGGAACATATTTGCAATATCAGATTTTGTATATTGTTTTTTTATGTAGCATTTACAGTTAGTTTTCTAAATTAGGTAGTGTTTTGTGATATCCGATCTATTATGGCAAAGGACTTCTTTTGAGATAATTGACAAACTGGTTTCATACGAATAGCCCATCTCTTGGAGCCGTGAATGCCACTCCTGCGCAACATTCCAGCGAATGCCATGACATGATTCATAAGCCTGCTTCGTGACAGCAGCAGCCGTTTTAAGGGCTTCACGGAAATTGCCTTGATTGACATTCCATTCGCCACCGCCGGCGGCCATGGCCTTGTCTAAACGCGCAGAAGTAGCTGGAGTGATCCCCCGCTCATAATACTTACCACCCTTGCCATTTACACCGATCCAGCAAAGCATTTCTTTGGTATATGGATCTGGCCGGAAGCCCTTAATTTGATCAGGTTTTATAGTACTAATTTCTGATATCCGGAAGCCGGTTTCCCGTATTAGTGTAGCCGTTAAATTGTATTTTGGACTATTTATGGCTGCAACCAATTTATCAACATTCTGGTATGCGCGGCTATCTTTACAACGATCACCAAGCGTTGCGGCAGCATATTTTGACACAGCCTTAAGTTCAAAATTGTATGATTTATCCTGGCCTTTAGATTCTGCATGTTTGTTAAGTGCCAGCTCTAATTTATGCAGGCCAGATGAATATTTATCATAAGTAGCTCTTTCTACACCTTCACCTGATCGCCCGCCGTTTTGAATTTTATCAAGAAGATAATCATGTATCATATGACTTTCAACTTTTTGTAAATCGTTGCATCCGTATTCTGCTCGAATATAATTAAATGCATCTTTGGCTATAGTCACATAATCTTTATATGTTTCTGTACCGTATAAGCCGATCACTTGTCCTACCTGTTCAAATGTACTGGCTCCAGCCGCACGTGCTTCAATTTTAGCTTCATGTTTACTGGATCCGAGATCATTAATGCATTTAAAAACTTCTGTCACTTGCCAATCCGTAGAGCCACGCATAGTGTCCCTTCTTTCTCCCCCCGGAGTGTTAAAAGATAAAATTCAACGGCGTAATTAGGTAAGACGGACTCGCTACGCTCGTAAATAAAAAAGCGGAGTAAGTCAAATTCAAAAGCGTGATTAGGTACGGCGCGGCCTTCGGCCGTTAAAAGCGATTTACTTTTTCGAGTGATTATACAAGGAAGGAAAACTACGAGGCTCGGATTCCAACAGATCAGTACATTTCTTTTTTTCCTTGGTGATTCTTGCCGCCACGGATCGGCCATTTCTTGAGATGGAAAACATATTTTGACCGAAGTCAGCGGGTGTTCTGTCCCGTTTTTTTTGTTACCGCGATCGAGCCCGAGTTTTGCAATTACCGCCGGCATTACGACTTGCTTATACAAAACTCTTTGCATCGCTCCCCTTCTCATCTCCTGTTCCATTATCGAAACGGATTATATGATGAGCACTGGCAGGGTTGCCATTTTCCATTTTTTAAGAACCTAAGGCTCTTTAGCTAAATGGAGCAGCTACAACCCGAAGGGTTGACGCTCTTTTGTATTCTAAGAATACAGAGCGATTTGTTATACCCATTACATCGGATCACTCATAAAATACTAAAGTATTTTTTTGCATTTATAAAAATAATTTACATAAAAATATTAAACCCACAGTCAGAGCCTGTCCGCGCAGTACTCAGGAAATATAAAAACACGCACGGCTGACGCTTTCCCTCAACTACATTTTTCCCCATCGCTATCGCTCGGTATTAAATGTAGATCGGAAAAGCGAAGCTGCCGCTTTAGTGTTGCCCCACTCGTTATACTCGTGGAGTCAGCACTAAAGCGAATTCAGCCGGCTTTTATGTGCAGTAAAAGTCTCCTTTTAAAACCAACATTAAAAGCCAACCAAAAAAGCCAATAGAGATGCTTCAATACAGGAGTGGACGACTCTCCTATGGGACTTTAACCCGTAAATTACTCAACTGTTTCTGCAGGCGGACACCTTTCTGATCTATATAACAGGAGAGATATTATCATGACAAAAAAAACTAATACAAAATCTATTGCAGAGATATCAATGTTAATTGATCTGTCTGAACGAATGTCAGTTCTTAACTGGTGTGCGAATCAGGGTGAAGAATTGAAGATCGAGGTTATGCAGCGGCACGCATCTCTGATTCGACAACGACGTACGCCTGGAGAATCGATTACTGCAGAGATGTCATATAGCCTGTTACTGCTCGCCGCTAAACAGATCAGAATCGAAATGTCGGGACTTGCGTTAAAACGAGATCTATCGGTTGCTCAAACAGAGGAATTATCTCGTAAGAGAATCGAAGGGTTTAGAAAACCAAAGAAAAGAAAAGGTTCTAATAAATTGAATCGACTTAGAAAGGATTTCTTTGCTCTCATCATATTATTGAAGGAAAACCAAAAGTACAGCTGGTCCGAAATAATAGATTATTTAAGGCATAACCATCAATTTGACGTATCAAAAGCATATATACAAGTAGCATATAATAAACTCAGAATAGAGGTCTCCCATGAATAAGAGTAAAATGCCACACCGACTTTTTGTTGCTACATTCAAGACTCTTTTGCCTGAACCATTTGGTCTGCCTATAGTGGACCCCGGATTTCGGACAATAGTTTAAGATGGTAGCCTGCAACAAAAAGGAGCAGGCATTGAGCGAAAAGAATCGTAAAAGTTTCACCAG
>CAIYDX010000063.1 GCA_903925005.1 uncultured Geobacteraceae bacterium | reverse complement strand
TCAGGACTTGATTAAGCAGGGTCATGCGTTACCAGATGGACGTTTACCGCCTATATTACCCATTGTGCTTTACAACGGTAGCAAGAAATGGACAGCAGAAACCAATATCGCAGACTTGATCCCAGAAGTGTCGGGTTTAGTGGCAGAGTTTAGACCAAGTCTTAAATACTTGTTGATAGATGAAAACAATTACACTGATAGTGATTTAGCCAATACAAATAACTTAGTGGCGGCTGTGTTTAGGCTAGAACATGCCAGTAGCCCAAGTGATGTCAGTGATATAGTTAAATTGTTGATAGAATGGTTAAAAGATAGACCTGATTTAAGAAAAATGTTTGCGAGGTGGTTAAGCGCCACATTGATGAGAAAGCCGGAATACGGTATCTTATTGCCCGAAGTCGATGATTTACAGGAGATTAAAGTTATGTTGGCAGATAAAGTAGAAGTGTGGGCTAAGGCTTATATTGCTGAGGGTAAGCAAGAAGGCGAAATGTTAGCGTTACAGAAGCTCTTAGCCAAGCGTTTTGGCGCTATCTCTTCTGAGACTATCGCATTGATTTCTAATGCACCTGTAGCTGATATTGACCGCTGGTTTGATAGAGCAATTGACGCCAAACAACTGTCTGATGTCTTTGTAGATTGATATAGTCACAGCCTTAAGCTGCCTAAATCACTCTGCTCGGCATATTAATTAGAATAGGCATCGCTAAGAAACTTCATTAGCCGCTGCTAGCAAAGAATCCTGTGATAGATGGGCCTATCTTTGTGTGGTTGTTATCTGCGTATGTCCTAATATACCCTGAATCTAATAAATGCTTCTGCCACTATTGAATAGAAATCTTGCAAAGCTGTGCCTAAGATCGTGTAATTTAACATCACGTAGCCATGCGGATTTTTAGCGGTGTCCCACGAGCAAAATTGTAGTTGTCAAGTTTTTTAAGACACAGAGATAGGTTGTTTCATAGCCCTATTGGCTTCATAGTTATTGGGTGAGACATATCCCAATGTAGAATGTAATCGCTGACTATTATAGAAATTAATTATATAGTCGTTGATATTACGCATCGCTTCTTCATGATTTGCATAGTCTTGTCGCCATACCCGTTCCATTTTTAAATTAAGAAAGAATCGCTCCATCACGGCATTATCCTAACATTTACCTTTCCGACTCATACTTTGTTGCATCCTCAATTATGCCTAAGTGCTCTCGATATTCTTTGCTGGCATATTGACTGCCCCGATCATAATGATGCAATAACCCCGGGTCGGGTTTTCGTCTCCAAAACGCCATTTGCAAAGCATGTATGCACAGTGATGTACGCATATGATCATTAATAGACCAGCCATCGACTTGTCGTGAAAATAAATCGCAACATACAGCCAGTCTTCAAGTGTTCAACCGTAAGAAATATATGTTGTTCAGACCTTATTCGGCAGCGCAACATCAAACTGCATGTTTAGTGTATAAGGAGCAATAGCTTCATTATGATTGCTGTCGGTCGATATACTTGATCCGTTTTGGAATAACGCGGCTTCAGGGCTAATTTCATCATCAATTGCCTGGCTTTAAAGCGATCTACCTAAATATCTTCATCTATGAACGCTTCAGATAAGCGCCGAGAGCCATAAATTTTTTTTATTATCTTGAAATAATTGAAGCGCCTTAACTTGTAGTTGTTTTTAATGAAATTTATTATCAGTACAAATGTGGGCTTAGCCCATGCATAAAAGGCGCTACTGCTAACTTCCATGATCTTACATAGCGTAATCACAGGGAATGTCTTCCGTTACTCTCTAATGTATTGATTTTTTTTTGAGCTCTTTCGCAAAGAAGGCAGTGGCCTTTTTTAATATTTCGAGCTTCATTCGCAACTCATTAATTTCTTTACGTCATCGAATAAGCTCGTTTTACTCCAGTAGATTAAATACTTTTTTCTTGCTTGTATTTGCTGCGAAAGGGCTACTTCAGCCCTTGCCCATCGAACGTAAGCGCGTAGCGCCACCATCTTAAATATTTTTGTGGCACTGGTATCCTTCAGTTTTTTTCTGAGGATATCGCATGGCATTAAACGAACGGCAGTTAAAACACATTAAAACTTGGCAAGCTAGTGGTTTTTCGCAAACG
>CAIYDX010000062.1 GCA_903925005.1 uncultured Geobacteraceae bacterium | reverse complement strand
CTGAAGGAATTCGCTGACCTGAGATTGTTTGATGTTGCATAAATACAATACCCCTTGGCCGGAATCAGCTAAGGGGTATTGTACGCTCAACTTCGATTTTTTCAACACTTTAACCGACCGGCTTGTCAATCGTGAAGGTGCCTTTTTACATGAGAAAAAACGTCTCTAATAATTAGTTCTTGATCAACAAAAGCAGCTCCATTGTATCGCCATCTTGAATGTGAATCGGAAAGCTGAGAGCCGTGTGGCCGTCCGGTATCGGCAGGCCGTTCGCCGGCGGATGAATTGTGACCGGCGGATTGATATTCATGATGACACCCATCTGGGAGGCTTTAGCCGCCACGTTGCCGCAGACGACGTTGATAAACTCCATAACGGTGTCTTCCAGTACTTCAGTCGGTTCGTCATCGACCGAATCTTCGCTTAAAATCGCCTTGGCGATGGACTTCTGCAGCCCTTCTGAAACCGATATCAGGTAGCGGGCGTCGACATCACCGCTCAAATCCATTGCCGCCAGCATAAAATTGGGGGAAATAGCAGCTGTCTTAATACATTTGCCGGGGCGAAACTGCAGGCCAAGTACGCGGGTTACCATCTTGTAGGTAAGGTCAGCCGTCATTTCCCAGATTTTGCCGTTGGCGGAGGTAATAGGAAGCTCGATGCTTTCGGATACATACTTCGCCTGATCGGCCTTGAAAGCATCCAGGTGTTTCTGAAGTTCGCTATTTGTGAGCGCTCCTACCTGTACCAGAGCTTCGCCGATATATAGGTGGGTGTTTTTCTGTCGGGTAATGACATCCTCTAGCTGAGCGAGCGTTAAAAAACCCATTTCGACCAGCAAGTCGCCCAGTTTCATGTCCTTGGACATCTGGGCATTGTGTGCGCGCTGGATGTCAGCTGCAGTAATCAGCCCCATTTCCATGGCCATCTCGCCGAGTCTCAGATTGCTCTTATCCTGTAAATTGATGGCATTCAGTAGCGCCTCACCGGCAACAATGCCCTGTTCAACCAAAAATTGCCCGAAAAATTTAACAGCCATATACCGCCCCTTATCTAAGAAAAATATAAAATGGATAAATCAGAGTTCTCGAAGAATCCGCAGGACATTGTCGGCTTCGAACGGTTTTGAGATGACGTTTTTCGCGCCAAGTTTAAGCGCCTCGGTAAACTTGTCACCCACTCCGCCGAGTGATGTCACCATAACAACCTTAACTTCCTTATCCATGACTGAAAGCGTGCGCAAAGCGGTCAGGCCGTCCATGCCGGGCATGTTCATGTCCATGCAGATGATTTCCGGATCTTCGGTATGATTCATCTTGATCGCTTCTGCGCCGTTTTTGGCATGTCCGACGCAAGTGAAATCGCCTGATTCGCTGATTATCTTTTCAAGCTGTCGGGCAACTGAAAGGCTGTCATCAACTACGAGAACTTTTTTCATTTCCAAGTTTCCTCCTGGTGAACTGACTGCTGTCTGACTGTACCGCACAATTTCAATTTGAACTAATTTTGGAGAATGTATCTGAAAGCAAAACAAAAGTCAAAAGTATGTTTGGCTTTTCATGGTGAGGTTGAATGTGCTAGAATGGACAAAATCTTACTGTAAGGAGTACCAGTTACGATGCAAAACATTCATTCATCAGTATGGTTGTTGAGAGCGGTTCTGGTTGCCGCGCTTGTTTCATGCGGAAGTGTTGCGTGGGCCGCCGAGCCTGAAGTAAAAGCGGAAAACGCGGTTGTCGTCGCACCTCTTCAGGGCGCTGTAGCGCATGTCAACGGGGCCACTATAGATGCTATTGAATTGCGCCGCGCAAAAAAAGTTCTACTGCGCGGTCAGACGGTGCCGGCTGAACAGCAGGCGGTCGTTGACAGACAGGCTGTGGAACAGCTTATATCGGCGGAGCTCTTGTATCAGGCCGCTTCAAAACAGGAAGTTAAGGATCTCGATAAGCTTGTTGATGCAAAAGTAGCCCAGGGGAAAGCCCGCTTCAAGGATGAACAGGAATTCAAAAAAGCCATCAAGGATATCGAGATGGATGAAAAGGATCTGCGGGAATATACCCGCCGCGATCTTTTGATTTCACGTTTTGTCGAATCAGCTTTCGTGTCGAAAGTTGTTGTCTCGGATGCGGAAATCCGTGCCTTCTACGATAATAACCCGGATAAGTTCAAGCGGGACGAAACCGTCAGAGCCAGCCATATTCTGATCGGGGTTGACGATAAAGCATCCGCTGATGACAAGAAAAAGGCTCGTGAAAAGGTTGGAAAACTTCGGAAAGAGCTGGCTGGCGGCGCCGACTTTGCCACTTTGGCTAAAGAAAATTCAACCTGTCCCAGCAGTAAACAGGGGGGAGATCTCGGGTTTTTCGGGAAAGGGCAAATGGTGCCTTCTTTTGAAAAAGCCGCTTTCGCGCTCAAACCGGGCGAAATGAGTGATGTTTTCGAAACCCAGTTCGGTTATCATATTGTCAGGTTGACCGAGAAAAAGCCGGCTGAGATAACCGAATTCAAGGATGTTAAAGCAAAAATCGAAGAATTTCTCAAGGGGCAGAAGAGTAACGAAGCTATCCAGAAATACCTTGCCGACACCAGGGAAACTGCCAAAATAGAGATCCTGCTGAAATAGAGGAGTGGCATCTCACCTGTTGCCAAGCTTGCTTAACAGCTCTCCGGATGCAATCCGGAGAGCTGTTTTATCTATTGAGGAGTTGAAACATGCCGCCAGAATCAGCGGATGAGTTTTACAAAAGTGAGTCACGATATCGGACGTTGGTTGAAAACTCCTGCGATATTATATTTTCGTTGAATACCGATGGAAATTTCACTTTCATATCTCATGCTTGGAAGTCTCTTCTCGGTCATGACCCGGCAGATGTTCTGGGACATAATTTTCGTGAGTTCATCCATCCGGAAGATATTCCTCGTTGCGAAACGGCAATTATGACTGCGCTCCAGTCTAATTCCGTGCAGGAGCTGACTTATCGTATCCATCATTTTGACGGCGGTTGGCGGCGGCACACCTTACGCGGGGCTCCGCATGTCGATGAGAATGGTGTCCTGACCATTATTGGTATTGCCCACGATGTCACCGAACGGCTCCGTATTGAAGAGATTATGGTTCAGAGCGAAAAAATGATCATGGTCAGCGGTCTGGCGGCCGGTATGGCACATGAAATCAATAATCCTCTGGGGGCCATCATGCAGCATGCCCAAAACATCGAACGGCGGGTGTCCGCCGACATCCCGGCCAACCTGAAGGCGGCTGCCGAGGTTGGGGTCGATCTTGATCTGGTGCGCGCCTATCTGGAAAAGAGGGGAATTTTTACGTTTATCGGCCACATCCGTAACGCTGGGGTGCGTGCTTCCGAAATCATCTCGCAGATGCTTCACTTCAGCAGCCGGAACGAATCCGGTATTGTGAACGTGAATGTTACCGATGTGCTGGAGAGGGTTGTGGGGTTGGCTGCCACCGATTACGACATGAAAAAGAAATATGCATTTCGCAGTATTGAAATAGTAAGGGAGTATGCCGCCGAACCGATTTTTGCCGATATGGCACTGCAAGAAATGGAACAGGCGCTGCTAAATATTGTGAAAAACGCGGCCCAGGCGATTGCGGGTTCCGCGGGGCGCAGGTCTCCGCGTATCACTCTGCGGACCTGGCTGTCCGAAGGTATGGCTTTGATGGAGATTGAGGACAACGGTCCCGGGATGGACGAAGCCACCCGCCTTCGGGTTTTCGAGCCGTTTTATACCACCAGGGAGGTTGGCGTCGGTGCCGGCCTGGGGCTGTCCGTCGCCTATGCAATAGTCACCAAGGGGCACAGCGGTACCATTAAAATTCAGTCACGGCCAGGTGAAGGGAGCTGTTTTACGGTGATGCTTCCCTGTAGAGGGGGCGCGAGTGGATAACGCCGATATCTCGATACTTCTGGTTGATGATGACGAGATGATTCGCGACTGCGTCAAAGCATATCTGGATGATGAAGGTTTCAGCGTGCATAGCGCCGACTGCGGCGAGTCCGGCCTTGAATCGATAGCTTCGATCTGTCCTGTCGTCTGCATATCCGATATGCGACTTCCCGGTATGAGCGGGGAGGAATTCATCATCAGGGCTCATGCACTCTGTCCGACCACCGGTTATCTGCTTCATACCGGAATGCTGTACTCACCATCTGATGAACTGCGTACTATCGGCATGACAGCCGATGACGTTCTGCTGAAACCGATTCATGACCTTGCGAAACTGGTTGTAAAAATCAAGAACGTTGTTGTAACCGGGAGTAAAAAGTAATGGAAACAGTAAATGCCAATCCGGTGTTGTTAACCATTGACGACGAAGAATCTATCCGGAGCAGTGTCGCGGCTTTTTTCGAGGACTGCGGCTTTACCGTTATTCAGGCATCAGATGGCCGGGAAGGTATCGACAAGATTGCAGCGCTGCATCCGGATATCGTTATTACCGACCTGCGCATGCCGAATGTGGATGGCATGGAGGTGATCGATGCGGTTAAGCTGCTGGATGATAACCTGCCGATAATCGTCCTGTCCGGCACAGGTGTATTGTCGGACGCCATTGATGCTTTACGGCGCGGCGCCTGGGACTATCTGAGCAAACCGGTTGTAGATCTGGTTGAGCTGGAGCTGATGGTTGCTCGCTGTATCGAGCGGGCCAGATTGGTGCAGGAAAACCGGGATTACCACAAGAATCTGGAACTGTTGGTCAGCCAGCGGACCAGGGAACTGCACAAGGTTACGACAGCTGTCGAACAGAGCGCTAACAGTGTTGCCATTATCAGCCCTGAAGGGATAATTGAATACGTTAATCCCAAATTCATTCGGACAACCGGATACAGCTTGGAGGAAATCATCGGGAAGCCTTCCCGCGTTCTTACTCCGGGGCTGCTGCCTGATGACCGCTATGCCGAAATGTGGAAAACGATCCGTTCCGGAAACGAGTGGTGCGGGGAAGTGCACAATAGAACCAAGGATGGCAGGCAGTACTGGGAACTGTGCAGTATCGCGCCGATAAAGGATGAAAGTGGCGCCATCACCAATTATGTTGCCATTAAAGAGGATATTTCCGAGCGCAAACAGTATGAAGAACGTCTGTACTTCCAGGCAAATTATGACTTGCTGACCGGCCTTCCGAACCGTCACTATTTTCAGAAATATCTTGAACAGCAGTTGGAACTTGCCAATCGCGAAAGCCGGCTTCTGACCCTGATGGTGCTGGATATCGATAACCTCAAATATGTGAACGATACCTTCGGTCACGATTTTGGGGATGATCTTATCAAGAAAATAGCGCGGCGACTGGAAGCTGTCTGTGCGGATAATTGTCTCGTATCGCGCTTTGTAGGTGATGAATTTACCGTTATACTGCCGTTGTCAGCAGATTCTGACGATGCACGCCGACGTGTCGGGCAAATTTGCAGCGGCATGAATAATGTGTTTACCGTCAGAGATACGGAAATAATTTCGACCGCCAGCATTGGCGTGGCAATACATCCGGAAGATGGCGCCTGTGTGGAAAGCCTTTTGAAAAACGGCGAAGCGGCCATGTATCAGGCCAAGAAAGAGGGGAAAAATTCAGTTTGTTTTTACACGCACGAATTGAACAGCCGCCTGGAGCAGCGTTTTACTCTTGAAGCCAAGCTTCATAAAGCGTTTGATCGCGGTGAGTTCAGTTTGAACTACCAACCGCAGATCAATCAGTTCCATGGAACGGTGATTGGCGTGGAAGCACTGCTGCGCTGGACACCGACCGGTGAAGATCCCGTGTCGCCAGGCATCTTTGTGCCGATTCTCGAGGAGAGCGGCATGATTGTGGCGGTCGGAGACTGGGTATTGCGGCAGGCCTGTTCGCAAGCGGTCGCATGGCAAAAGCTCGGTCTATCGGAGTTGCGCATGTCGGTTAACATCTCGGCTTTGCAGTTCATGCGCAGCGATCTTGATGTTACCGTCAAGCGGATATTGGAAGAAACCGGGCTTGATCCGCGCTGCCTCTGTCTGGAGCTGACCGAAAGCATGGTCATGGTTGACAGTGCCCGAACGCTTGAAAAAATGACCGTTCTTGCGGATATCGGCGTGATACTGTCACTGGATGATTTCGGCACCGGTTATTCATCGCTCGAATACCTTGGGCGAATGCCGATCAACGAACTGAAGATCGATATATCGTTTGTTCGCCGTATGTTGACAACCAGAAACGATGCCGCCGTGGTCAATACGATTATCGCCATGGGCCAGGGGTTGGATATGGAGTTGGTGGCGGAAGGGGTTGAGACCGAGGAACAGCTGCGCTATCTGGCGGAGCGGGAGTGCGGTATTATTCAGGGGTTTTATTTTAGTCGTCCGCTGAAACCGGATGAAGTGGTGTCGTTTTGCCTGGAGTGGCGAAATAAGTAACTGGCTCAGTTCTGCCGGTAAAATCAGTTTCACAAAAAATGCCGGAACATTTTTTATCGTACTAAAAATAGTGGGAATATTGCTACTAACTTTATAAACAATATGCTATTTCATAAACACTGTTTTAACTTACCGATTCATCAGGGAGCGATCTGATGTCGTCAGGGTATTACCAACAAATGCGCCGCAGGATTGTCATCGCCGTCACGATTATCGCGCTGGTTCTCGCTGGGTTGATTTACGAGCACGTTGCCCGTGGCCGCGTACTTGCATTTTTCAGTATTGAGTCCGCTATTGTCGCCCTGCTGGCGGCGCTGTTATGGTCGTTTTCCTACCTTTTCCTGCAGCAGGTGCGCAGGCTTGGACAGGTGAATTTTGAGTTGGAGGAGCAGAGGATCGATCTGGAGCAGAAGTCTGAACAGCTCGATGCCGCGCTGTTGGTATGGCAAAACACGTTTGATGCGGTTGAGGACTCTGTATGGCTGCTTGATTCCAACCGCAGGATCATCCGTGCCAACAAGGCCACTCTGAAGGTATTCGGCAAATCAATAGAGGAGGTTGTCGGATCAAGTTGCTGCGAAGCCGTACATGATGGTCTGAAACCACTTCAGAGCTGTCCGTTCGATCAGATGCTGGAAACAAAAAAACGTGCTTCTTTGCAGATAACTATTGCAAACAGATGGTTTGAAGTCTCGGTAGATCCGGTCTTTTCGGATGACGGCGCCATCAGTAACGCCGTGCATATCGTCAAGGATATAACGGATCTGAAAAAATCCGAACATCGCGAGCAGGTGAGATCGGGGATTCTTGAGCGGATAGCCAGCGGAGAGCCGCTCCCGCAGCTGCTTTCGTTTATTGCGGTCTCTATTGAAAAGGAAAATCCGGAGATGCTCTGCTCGGTGCTCCTGGTAAGCGATGACGGCAAACGGCTGCTGAACGGCGCGGCGCCCAGTCTGCCCGACTCTTATACCAAGGCAACCCATCGTACAAAAATCGGCGAAGGCATCGGTTCTTGCGGTACGGCAGCTTTCAGGCGGGAGAGGGTAATTGTTGAGGATATTGACAGTCACCCCTTCTGGAAAGGTTTTACTCCTGCTCACGAAGCCGGGCTCAGATCCTGCTGGTCGGAGCCGATTATTTCATCTTCCGGCCAGTTGCTCGGAACTTTTGCCATCTATCATCGCACCCCGGCAACACCCTCCGAGGATGAAATAGTGCTTATTCAGCAAGCCTCCGCTTTTGCCGGAATAGCAATTGAGAGGAGCAAAGGCGATGCCGAACGTTTGGAGCTGGAACATCAGCTGAGCCAGTCACAGAAGATGGAAGCGATTGGACATCTCTCAGGCGGCATAGCCCATGATTTTAATAATCTGCTGACACCGATTCTGATTTATTCCGAAATGCTCAAACGCTCATTGCCGGATGACGAAAAGGTGCGGTCGAAGCTTGACGGTATTATTAAAGCCTCCAGTAAAGCCCGCGATCTGACGCAGCAGCTGCTCAGCTTTGGACGCAAGCAGGTCATGCAGATGCAGGTGGTAGATTTGAACGACATAATCTTGTCGTTTCATTCGATGGTGCGCCGGACGCTGCGTGAAAACATCGATTTTGGTCTGCAGCTTTCCAGTCAGCCGGTCGTGGTTCGCGCCGATGGCTCCAAGTTGGAACAGGTGCTTCTGAATCTGGTGCTGAACTCGCAGGATGCCATTGCGGTTAACGGCAGGATTTTAATCGCAACGGGGCAGGTACTGATTGACGATGAATTTGCCCGTCGGCATCCCGGTATGAACCCTGGGCGCTTTGTCCTGTTGTCATGTACCGATAACGGCTGCGGAATTAACGTTGAAACCATCGAGCGGATCTTTGAGCCATTTTATTCTACCAAGGATGTCGGTCATGGCACAGGCCTCGGCCTGGCAAATGTCTACGGTATCGTCAAACAGCATAAAGGCTATATCATGGCAGAGAGCGTTGTTGGTGCCGGAACTACCTTCAATATCTATCTGCCGGTCTGCGATGAAAAACCGCAGATTATTGGAGCAGAGAAAGAGCAGAGCGCACTTGATCATTCCGGGTCCGCGGTAATTCTGCTCGTAGAGGATAATGAGATGGTTCGGGACATGTCCAGCGACCTGCTGAAGGGGCTCGGTTATACCGTTTACAGTGCCGAGCACCCTGAACGCGCCTTGGAGTTGGTAAGGGAAATTACCGGGAAAATCGATTTGGTGATTACCGACGTTGTGATGCCGGGCATGAACGGTCAACAACTTTTTGAGCGGATCAGGGTCGGTCACCCGGAAATAGACAAGGTACTGTACATGTCAGGCTACACTAATAATGTAATAGTTACCGACGGTGAATTGGATGACGGAGTACACTTCCTTCAGAAACCTTTTACGGTAGATGCGTTGATGGCCAAGGTCAAGGAGACGTTATCCTTGAAGAATAGCGAGTGGCAAGTAGCAAGTTGTAAGTTGTAAGTTGTAAGTATGTCGGCTCTTTTGGGTTACTTTCCCAGCGAAATGACTCTGCTCCTCCCGGATGACAACCCTTCAAATCTGAATTTCCCCATATATGTTCCGTTGCGGAAAAGCGTGGAATCTCCCGGCGGCAGATATTGTGTGCCGTTGTTAGAGATTCTGCCGGAAAAATGATTGTAAATCCCTTCCGGGTAACTTTCTTCAGTTATCGGAAAGTGGTATGAGGCAAGATTCACGTTGCCGGACAGGGCCGGAAACGTTGCCGCCGTACCGCTTTCCGCAAGAGAGCCTGACGAAACACTCACCTGATACCCGCGCCCCTCTCCGGTTATTTTTGCGGAGAGCTGCAGCTGCGCGGAACCGTCTTCAGCCAGGTTGATATTGTACTGCGGCTGCCAACCGCGTTCAGCCGTTGCATAGCGGAGTGTTACCCTGCCGCGTGGAGGAGTGACGGCTATCCGTACGTAGCCCTCCGCTGTTTTACCGTTTTTTCTGGAAGCTGCGATGCGAGCATCTATTTTCTGTATTTCCTGCGTCGTCTTGCGACGGGCGGTATAGACCGCTTCCAACTGCGCAATGGCAAAATCGGTGCCTTGACGGATAGCCTGCATCGGGTCGGGGTTGGCTTTGGTTTTGCGTGGCGCCTTGCCGCTTTGCGCTTTGGCCGCCGAGACAAATATCGCTTCGCGCGTTTCCAAAGCCTGCAAGCGATCCTCCAGCCTGCGGCGCTGTTCGACCAGTGTTTCCCGCTCCTTGTTGCCGGAGCTTCCAGGTTCGCTCTTGTATGTTTCGACGCTGAGAATTTTGACGCCGGAAGCCGGAATGATTTTGAGTGTATGTTCCAGCATTCCGCTTGATAGAGGGATATCAATCATCCCTTTTACCGCGTAAGCTTCCTGTTGGAACAGGGTGCCATTATTGTAGAAGGTTACGGAATTTTCCGCTGAGGCGAAACCGGCGGAGAAAACCATGAGAAACAAGCAGATTAGTGCGTTGATAAACATAATGATTTCCTCCGGGCATTTTTGTCTATTATGGCATGGTAGCGGCGGTATCGCACATAATCAACGGCCCTACGATCCGTCCGCCGCCCAGCACTTCATCTCCACGGTAGAAGACCAGAGCCTGTCCGGGAGTGACCGCTTTTTGCGGCTGGTCAAAGCGCACTTCGCAGCTCTCTCCCGCTATCAGTCGCACCTGGCAGCCGACCGGCTGATGGCGGTAGCGGATCTTGCAGGTTGCGGCAAAAAACTCTGTTTCCGGTGCAACAATCCAGCTGACACCCTCCGCCCGCAGACCGCCCGCAAATACATGCTGCTGTTCTCCAACCAGTACGACATTTTGCCCGGCATCAATGGCGGTCACATACAGCGGTTCGCTCCAGGCGATACCGAGCCCCTTGCGCTGGCCGATCGTGTATCGGTGGGTGCCGTGATGGCGTCCTACAGTCCGGCCGTTCAGGTGGATAATATCGCCGTCTGCGGCGCCCAACGCGCCACTCCCCTCCAGAAAGGCGACATAATCGTCATTCGGAATGAAGCAGACCTCCTGGCTGTCACTTTTTTCTGCTACCGGCAGAGCAAATTCGCGCGCCATACGGCGCACTTCATCCTTGCTGCCGACCGTGCCGAGCGGGAATATGACCTGCCGCAACTGCTCTTGGGTAAGTGTATAGAGAAAATACGACTGGTCCTTGCGGGCGTATTCGGCAATTCGGAGATGGCAAGTCCCGTCCGGGTCCATGGTCTTTCTAACGTAATGCCCCGTTGCCAACAGATCGGCCCCCAGTTCATGCGCTTTATCGAGCAGCATGCCGAATTTTATGTAGCGATTGCAGCGGACACACGGGTTGGGTGTGTGGCCAACCCGGTACTCTTCGATGAAGTCGCCGATAATTAATTTGCTGAAGTCCGGAGAAAAGTCGGCAACGTGGTGCGGGATCTCCAGGTGCCTTGCCACGACCGCGGCGTCGTGGACCGCCGAACCGACGCCGGTCGAATGCGGGGCAAAGAGGCGCATGGTGATGCCGATCACGTCATGCCCCTGTTGTTTCAACAGTGCGGCAGTGACGGAGGAATCGACCCCGCCGCTCATGGCTACGGCTATTTTGCTCATTCTTCTTCTCCCAAAATAATCCTCACCACCTGATTGGCCTGATGGGACGCGGCAATGCCGACACGGGGGGCCATAAGGCCGTTACCCGGCGCAGCTTCCGATACGCTGTCGCCTACCAGGTAGAGCCGCGGTGAAACTTTACGCGTGGCAATGCTGTTGTTGGATCCGTATCCGGCAAGCCCGGAAGCGGCAATAACGGTGCTTCGCGGCATCGATTCGAGTACGGTATTAACCAGCATCGCTTTCATGTCGGCGCGGTCAAAGGCTTCGACAACTATCGAGCAGCCTGAAAAAATTGTCGGAATATTTTTCGGACCGAGCAGCACAGAATGTGCTTCAACGGTAACGTATGGATTGATGCGCTTCAGGTTTTCAGCCAGCGCCTCGACTTTAAGACAGCCGATCTGGTCGATAAAATACTGCTGGCGATTGAGGTTGGAGGGCTCCACAACGTCAAAGTCGGCGATCACCACTCTGCCGACCCCGACCCGCGCCAAGGCTACCGCTATCGCCGAGCCGAGTCCGCCGACACCGGCGATGCCGACCGCTGCCATTTTAAGGCGGGCGTGAACACCGGGAGTGTGCCGAGCCGCCATCAGTGCCTCCAGCTCATCGCTCGTCGGCACTTCACCGCGCCGGATCAGGAAAACTTCGTCTCCATCGTTAACCCCGGTATCGGCAGGGGCCGGAAAGCCGTTCAGAATCAGGACGTCGGCTCCCGGCTTCCGGAGTGCCGCGATCCCTCCCAATGTCAGACCGTTTTCGCAGCTGACTGTTTTTTCGTTGAGCTGTATCTTCATTTTAGCGTCCTGCAATACAGCGTTTAGCCTCCCCTCCCTTGACGGGAGGGGGGACTTAAAAACATTTGCCTTGGAATTATTATCCGATCGCCTGCCGAAGATCGTCGATCAGGTCGTCCGGGTCTTCCAGACCGACCGAAAGCCGTACCAGCGTGTCGGTGATCCCTTTGCGCTCCCGTTCATCTTTCGGCACCGAGGCGTGCGACATTTTTGCCGGGTAGGAAATTATGCTCTCAACCCCGCCGAGGCTGACCGCAAAAGCCGCCAGGTGAGAGTTCTCCAGCAGCCGTTTGGTCGTCTCATATGAGTCGAGTTCGAACGAAAAGACCGCCCCCGGCCCATCTGCCTGTCCTTTGTGGATGGCGAAGCCCGGATGTTCGGGGAGCCCCGGATAATGGACGGCGGTAACACGCGGATGCTGTTTCAGCCATGCGACGATCTTGAGCGTGTTCTGCTGGCTCTGATCCATTCGCACCTTGAGGGTCTTGACACCGCGGAGCGTCAGGAACGAATCCTGCGGCCCGAGACCGGTGCCGAAGGCATTCTGGATATAGCGGATCCGCTGTCCCAACTCTTTGTCCCTGACCACGGCGAAGCCGCAGAGAACGTCGCTGTGACCGTTGATGAACTTGGTGCCGCTGTGCAGAACGATATCGCAGTCGAGATCCAGCGGACGCTGCAGATAGGGGGTCATGAAAGTATTGTCCACCAGCGTGATAATGCCGTGGCGGCGGGCGATCCGGGCCGCTCCGCGCAGGTCGGTGACCTTCAGGAGAGGATTTGACGGCGTTTCAAGATAGATCCCTTTTGTCTCAGGGCGGATGGCGGCTTCGATAGCCGCCAGATCGGTGGCATCGACGAAGGTGGAGGTGATCCCCATCCTGCTGAAAATGGTCGAGAGTACCCGGTAGGCGCCGCCGTAGACATCATCGCAGACAACCAGGTGGTCGCCGGGGGAGAAGATCATCAGGGTCGTGGATATGGCGGCCATGCCGGAAGCGAAGGCGAGGCAGCGCGTACCGTTTTCCAGCACTGCGATAGTGTCTTCCAGCGCTTCCCTGGTCGGGTTGTCGCCACGGGCGTAGTCATATTTGCTGAAATGATCGACCGAGGTTTGGCGATAAGTCGAGATCTGGTAGATCGGCACCCCGAGCGCTCCGGTCTGCTGGTCGACAGTCGGGCCGCCGTGGATCAGTTGCGTTGCAAGTTTCATATCAGTTGCTCCTTATCCTTCCAATGCCTGCCGCAGATCCTCGATCAGGTCGTCACAATCCTCGATCCCGACCGAAAGGCGCAGCAATAAGTTATTGATACCCAGTCTGGCCCGCAGTTCCGGCGGGATGTCGGCGTGGGTCTGCACCTCGGGGAAGGTTATCAGGCTTTCAACGCCGCCGAGGCTTTCGGCAAACGAGATCAGACTTGTCTTCATCAGAATCTGTTCGACCAGCTCATGCTTGTCAACCTCAAAAGCGATCATCGCACCAAAGCCGCGGGAATCCTGCTTCATCAAAAGGTGATCCGGATGATTTTCCAGGCCGGGATAATATACTTTTTTTATGCGGGGGTGCGCCGCCAGCCACTTTGCGATCCGTCCGGCATTTTGCTCCTGGCGGTCCATCCGGATTCCGAGGGTCTTGATGCCGCGAATAGTCAGCCAGGAATCCTGCGGCCCTAGGACAGCGCCTACCGAGTTTTGATGAAAATAAACTTTTTCGGCAAGCAGCGGGTCTTTTACGGTTACCAGTCCGGAAACGGTGTCGTTGTGTCCGGCCAAATATTTGGTGGCACTGTACACGGAGATATCGGCGCCGAAGTCGAGAGGGCGGAGCAGATATGGGGTTAGAAAGGTGTTGTCGGCAATCAGCAGCAGTTCGTTTGCTTTACATAAGGCGGAAATTGCTGTGAGGTCGGCGAACTTAAGCAGCGGATTGGTCAGGGTCTCGACAAATATGGCTCTGGTCGATGGCTGGAGGGCCGCCGTGATAGCAGCGCTATCGCTGGTGTCGACATAACTGAAGGAGAGGCCGTACTGGCTGAAAATCTTGTCGAACAGGCGACAGGTGCCGCCGTAGAGATCTTCGGTTACGATCAGGTGATCGCCGGTTTTGAACAGCAGCAGCAGGTTGGCAATCGCCGCCATGCCGGATGAATAGGCAAAACCTCTGGCCGCGCCGTCGAGCCGTGCGATACCGTCCTCCAACGATTGGCGGGTCGGGTTGCCTGAGCGGCTGTAATCGTAGCCGGTGCTTTGGCCGAGTCCGGGATGCCTGAATGTGGCTGTCTGATAGACCGGCACGGTAACCGCGCCGGTACGGGTATCCCATTCAAGTCCGATCTGTACCGCCTGAGTTGCAATGTTCATGGTGTCCTCCAACCCTGATAAACAGGATAAGTGCGTTAACGAAGTTATTTTCTGCCAGGCAGGAAATAACTTCTAACTTACTAAAAATAAATCCCCTTCCGGGGTGCGGAAGAGGATCTTGTGGATGGCACTCTTCCTTATCTCCCGAAACCGCGAACGGTTTCGCTGGAATTGGCACCTTGCCGTAAAGCTGGTTGCCGCGACGTCACAGGGCCAGTCCCTCAGTCGCTCTAGATAAGAATATGTATTTCCAGTTCCATATCATGGCGCTATCTTCGTTGGCTTCGTCGCCGGCTTCTCAACGTACTGACAAAGTACGCTTTCGCTGCCTTCTCCTCGCCGCCTTGATTTCATCCATGATCTGGAGCTGGAATATGTTGAGTAACTTTGTGTAAAAACTTGTGTTCAAAAATATCAGTTGTACGGTAAATATGTCAATAATAATTTTATACCTTTGGTAAAGGGTCAAGAGAGGCGAGCTCGTCCCGTACGATCAGTTTGAAAAGGTCATATTCCAATTCCAATCGTTGCAGCAGCACGGGATAGTTCGGCGATTCGCCATGTTTGGCCTTGTCATCAAGAATTGCTGCCGCATCCATAATACGAGGTGCGCCGATATTCGCTGCCGACCCTTTAATCATATGGGCCAGTCGGAAGATGTCCTCACGATTTCCGCTTTCTACCGCACTTCTCAGGGAGTGAAGCGGTTCGGCGACACTTTCTATGAACATGCTTATAAATTTGGCCAGCAGTTCGGTTCTCCCCCCGAGGCGTTCAATCAGGTCGGCCCGGTTGAATGGTGGATGTTCGGATATAACGGCTGAGTCGGACGGGCCTGGTTCAGCCGATTGGTCGGAAGTCCCTGCGAAGCGTGCCACCGTTTCCTGAAGCATTCTCGTGCTGATCGGCTTGGGGATGAAATCGTCCATCCCGGCTTCCCGACACTTTTCACGGTCGCTTTCCAGTGCATTGGCGGTCATGGCTATGATTGGAATCCTGCCTCCGCGGGTCGCCTCCAGGCCCCTGATAGCTCTGGTGGCCTGTAGTCCGTCCATTTCAGGCATCTGCATATCCATAAAGACAAGATCAAAGTGTCCTGTTTTGAACAGTTCAAACGCCTCTATGCCATTTGAAGCGACTGATACGCCATGTCCCATTTTTTCGAGAATGATCCGGGCCAGCTCCTGATTGATCGGGACATCTTCGGCCAGGAGAATAGAGAGCGGATCAGAAAGATGTTCCGTCGTTCCGGTTTGCGGCAGTGACGCGGCAATTTCTTCAGCTGATGCTGTTTCGAAAGGGATCAGTACCGTGAAGGTGCTGCCGATGCCGGGGCGGCTTTCAACCGAAATGCTTCCACCCATCAGATCGGTCAGTTTCTGCGTGATTGCCAACCCCAGGCCGGTGCCGCCGAATGAGCGACTGATTGATGAATCGGCTTGCGTGAACGGCTGAAATATACGCCGGCAAACTTCCGGCGACATGCCGATCCCGGTGTCGCTGATTTTGAATCGCAACTGCAGGTGAGGCGCCGAGCAGTCCGATAACGCGCAATCCACGATAACGGTGCCGTGCCGGGTAAACTTGACGGCATTGCTCACCAGATTGATCAGAATTTGCCTGAGCTTGGAACCGTCTCCGGAGAGTATTGCCGGACACTCTTCCGCAATGGCGAACTGCAGCGCCACCCCATTGGATTCTGCCTTAAGCCGGAGCGGCAGCAGTGCATTGTCCAGCATGTCCTGGAGATTGAAAGGGTGAGAGTCAAGCTCCATTCGCCCTGCTTCTATCTTGGAAAAATCAAGGATATCGTTGATGATTTCCAGCAGGTTTTCCGCCGATACCGAAATGTTGGACAGATAAAGCTGTTGCTCTGTGTCAAGATGGGTACCGGAGAGCAATTCCGCCATCCCGATAATGCCGTTCATCGGAGTACGGATCTCGTGGCTCATCGTGGCAAGAAACTGGCTCTTGATCGATGTCGCCGCCTCCGCTTGAAGTTTGGTGCTTTCCAGTTCGGATGTCCGCTCCTGAACCTTCTGTTCCAGATTGTGCAGATGGTCGCGCAGCATTTCATAAAGCGCGGCATTTTCAAGGGCAAAAGCGGTGTACGTGACGACTATGGAGAGTGCGCTAAGAGTCGATACCGGCAAGTTTGCGTGGGAGCCGGGCAGCAGGCCTACACACATGCCGCGGAGACGGGAATGAGTCGCCAGTACGTGCAGAACCAGGGTGTGATCCGGCTCGGCGGCAGGATTGACAATCGGATGATTCTGGTTAATCGCCCAGGCAAAACTGCCGGAATTGATCGCGGCGTTGACTTCCCTATTTATCTGATCGCGGGCGGTGGGCGGTTCGCACCAGGAAAGTTTGAAGTCGGCATCATCGTCAATCATGAAAATCGCCAGCGCTCCAAACGGAACCAGACGTTTCACCTGGGAAAATGCGGTCTGAACGATCTGTTCTCTTCCCTGAAGTTCCGCCACTCCGGATGGGAAATCGCTACAGGCGGCAACAATGTCCAGCAGTGTGACATAATGCTGGTTGGTCTCTTCCAGGAAACGGACACGCTCTGTGAGCGCCTGCAGATCGGATGTAAGTTGGTGAGCTCTCATGATACTGCCCCATGAAGTGCGTTGGTGATGTCGTCAAGCTGTTTGTCGATCTGTGCAACGATATTTGGGAGTTGAAAAGGTGAAATTGCAAGGCGTTCCCAACTGCCGGCAATCAGTGGGGGGACGGCTTTTTCGCCGCTGTCGCCTAGTTCCAGCGCATGCGCCAACAGATCGGCGCAATGAAGAACGGCGCTTTCGCGCGGAAATTGCCCGGCCTGGTTGCAGCGGTGGTGCATTTCGACCGGCTCCGCGGCTCTGATCGGCAGCTTCCAACGCCGCAGCATCGCTCCGCCAACTTCGGCGTGATCAAAGCCGAGTCGCTGCTGCTCGACCTCATACAAACAGCGTTGTTCGTCTCTTGATGTTTCGATCATTTCGCGGCAGAGATCTGGAACGCGGGTAAACAGAACCAGTCGTCCGATATCGTGCAGGATACCGGCAACAAAAAACCGCTCCAGATTTGTTTCTCGCTGGCTCGTGGCAATTACGCGTGCCGCCAGGGCAACACCGATGCTGTGTCGCCAGAAATATTCCATCGTGATCAAATCCTCCGGAATCCCCTTGAATAGTCCCATTACCGAAATGGCCAGCGCAAGGTCGCGTACCTGCTGGATGCCGATAATTGTGACAGCCTGGGTAATGGTGTCGATTTTGGAGAAATAACCGAACATGGGACTATTTGCCAGTTTGAGGATGCGGGCCGCCAACCCTTGATCTTCCGACAAGACCTTGGCAATGTCGGCAATCGAGCTGCGCGGGTGATTGATGGTCTCGTCCAGACGGGTATAGAGCAGCGGCAGTGACGGTACCGATGAAACGTCCGACAACAGCTCTTCAAGTGTCAATCTGGTATCATCAGACATCGGCGAGTCTCCGCACGAGGCAGACCCGCATCAGTTCCCGGATCATAGGGTGCTGAGGGTCGTTATGGTGAAACAGCAGGGCAACAGCCTGCTCGGCTTCCGACAGAACCTGCGGATCAATCGTACTGTTTTCTTCGATCACGTCACACTGCGTTTCTTCTGGAGCTCGATGAATATCCGCCTCGGTTATTCCCCATGTCCGGAATATCTTGAGCAGTTTGTCGGAAAGCTCGGCTCCGGCCGGCAGCAGCAGTCGGCCGCTTCGGTCGCAGACTGCCGCATTAAGAGTCATTCCCGCCTCAAGGCGATCTATCGGGATAATTGCCATTTATCGAACTTCCTGTCGATGCGTGATCATATTCCATTCAAAACAGTATTGAAAAAGGCCCCCGAATCCGGGAAGCCTTTAGTTAGTTACTAAACGAGCAATTTGCTGGTCAATGCTTCGTGCTGAAATCGCGGAAGGAACCCTTGAGAGGAGTCGCCGCCGTTTTTTTGGGTTTGGTTGCATCCCAGATCATATTCGACAGTCCCTTCTCGATCGGCAGCATGGTATATGCCAACAGAAAAAGAGCCAAGAATGCCACACCGAATATGATGAGCATGCTGATTGAAACGAGAATTGCTTCCAGAACGACTGGCATAAGCGCTCCGCAGAATCAAAAATGATTGTCTGTACTATTTTCTATTTTAATTATACACGATGATACCAAAATTGAAAGTGATGATTAAGCGACAGAGAGGAATGAAGAAAAGAATTAAAAAAAGGGGTGCATTTTTTTTGAAATTTGGGGTATTGTTCAAAAGTTAAGGGAAATGCGGTGCGTGCCGCAACTTATATTTTAAATTGTCTGGAGATTCCATTGGCAACTACCGAACGAAGCTTTATCACCAACGTCTGGGACTTATTCTGTTCGCTAAAACTAACCCTTTCCCTCCTGATCTCACTGGCTTTGACATCGATAATCGGAACGGTTCTGCCGCAGGGGGCGCTGGCTCCAGAGTATGTCGCCCAAATCAGCCCCGCCAAGCTGCAGATATACTCCAAACTCGGTTTTTTTGACATGTACCACTCCTGGTGGTT
>CAIYDX010000061.1 GCA_903925005.1 uncultured Geobacteraceae bacterium | reverse complement strand
GGACGTTTGGATGGGCGAGGTGTCATCTCCTCTGGAAACATTACACCTTTAAGAGCGGTGTCATCCAAAACAGAGATCGTCGAACCATCAAGTCCGGCCTTAGCAGCAAGGGCCATGTATTCACCTACGGTGGAAGGTGAAACTGCACATGCCCGAGCTATAGAACGTTGGCTGAGCGCATGCTCGAAGTGTAACCGTAATACTTCTCTAATTGTTCGCATTGATTTCTGTCTACCTTTCTTCACCATGACCTCCAAGAATATTTTCTTGGTATGGTATGAGATTTAGGCAGAAATAAATGAAAAAAATTTAGTCCGAAACTAACTGGACACTAAATCCGGAACTTCCAAAAAAGTGTCCAGTAAAAACCGGATTCACTGTCCAGTCATTTCCGGATTGCGTGTCCAGTGAAAACCGGATTGGGTGTCCAATCATTTCCGGATTAGGTGTCCAGTGTACACCGGATTACGCAACGGATCACAAGGTGGCTGTAAAGCGTGGTGGATCAGCGTTCCCTGTGTCCTTGAAAATGAAGAGCTTGCCTGGCTTGCCAGTGAGGTCTATTCCGATAGTTCAACTGACAGAGTTGAGATCTGCCGGATCAATGCTATTGACCGTTTCTCAGTTCGGGAGAAATAGCTATATGTGCGGTCATCCTATAGAGGGTGTGTGGAAATTAGGGACTCAGAATTTACTGATGTACCAGTTTTTACGCTCAGATTTAGGCCGGATTTGTCGTTCCTGATTGAGTAAAACCGCAGGCGTAGCAGGGCTACACTGAGGATTTTACGATTGAAGGAGCGGCAAAGATGGTCTGAAGATGAGATGTAAAACGGTATATTGGTAAGTTCCGATTCCCTTAAGCTCGAAAAAGATGCAGAAACTGCGAATTCTTAATTTTTTGGAAGGTGAGCGGCACCGATATAGAAAAACAGTAGAACTTTAAGACTCAGCACCACTAAGGGACGACCTAATTCACATTTCATGCAATACAAACTGAAGGTTCAGGAACTGGAAGGTATCACCACTACGAAGTCGCTTCCTCCTCCTTCAGCGAACGGAAAAGTGCTGAGCCGCTGTGTAGAGAGCCTTTCTCTTTGCTTGATATGATCAATCTGGAGAAATATCCATATGTGCGGGCGGTTCACATCACCACCTGACCGTTCATAAGCATGGGGGAGGAGCCAGTCGCGGAGCACCCGTCCACAATCTCTTTCATCTGTAATGATACCTGCTCCCATGGTGCGTTCAGCTCAAGTGTGCTGACCCGTATTTCATTGCCTGCCAAAATCAGGTCTTCACAAAGAACGGAATTTACAACTGGATAGATAATGATGCCTTCCAATTGGCTAGCAACAGGGAGTTTACAACGCAGGTTTTCCATATATGCTGAAAGTTGGTAGAGGTGGTGTGACCTCAGCCTGGGCTTCTCAGACCACCGTCCTGATTGCAAGGTTTCCTGATAGAACTTGCACTCGATGACTATTGTCCGGCCAAAACCACGCAGTACGGCATCGGCGTTCATTTCAGGAAGAAGTTCATGTGGAGTTGATGTCTCCCACGGGATTTTTTCTTGTGGTGAAACCTTCCAAGGCGTTTCTTTTCGATAAAAATTTGCAACAAAACGCTCGAAGAGTCGTGCCATCTGTCGCTTGTCCCGCAGGAAGTTCCGGAAAATACTTTGACCTGTTTGCTCGTTAACCAGCAAGTTATCAAAAGCCAACTCACACAGATGCATGAGCAAGCGGTAATGGGCATTGTTGCGGTGTAAGCGCGCCTCAGCAAAGTGGGCCTTTCGTAAATGAAGCGGGCTAATGCCATCCATTCTGCGTAACAAAATGTGCAGATCCCGTCGTTGCCGGAAAGCCAACCCCTCTGCCGTAGCTAGGGTTTGGATGGTTGCCTTCAAGATTTGGTTATGAAGGAGATCTGGCAGAAATTCTTCGAAATCACACTGCGCCTTGCATTGTACCAGCAGCAGCCTTTTAACCGATGCCCCAAAATCAATACGCCCACGCAGGGTGCTTAACACCTCAGTCTGGGGGAGGTATCCTCTATCCATACCGCGACGCAACAAACGTTGGGTGCCCAGTGTCAACAACCTGGCAACAAGATCCAATACCTGGGGCAGATCTTCCGTATCAACGGCCAATTCATCTGCCTCTTCAAGCAGATCCCATGCGTAGCTCAAAAGGTAATAAATGTTTTGGATCGGAATGGCTGGCATGTCAGAGGCTCAGCAGTTCCAATACACGTTCTTCAGCTTTTCGAGGCTGGTCGAACCAGTACTCACGAAGTAGAGGCGCTATTTGGAAATTGATCACATCAAGGTAGTCCTCGGCATTCTGAACGCGGCAAAAGTAGCTATGTCCCAAACAAAAGCCCGGACCCAGATTTGCTGTGTCTTTCGCGATCTCCTCATTCAATCGTATTAGTTTCAGAATTATTCGATCGGCAAGGTCTTCGTCACAAACTTCTGACAGGTATTCGCGGAAGGTTGGATCTTCCAGGGCTGGTCTGAGAGTGGCGAAACGGAAACGGCGACGCAACGCGTAATCCACCACAGCAAGTGAGCGGTCTGCCGTGTTCATCATACCCAGGATATACACGTTTTCCGGAACAAAGAAACTTTGCCCCTCCTCTTGATATGCAAGCCTCAGGGAATATTCCTCACCGCGTTTATCGCTTTCAATGAGCATCATTAGTTCACCGAAAATTCGTGACAGATTGCCACGGTTAATTTCGTCAATAATGAAAACATGAGGACTCGGATCCCGTTTAGCCTTTTGACAAAACTCATAAAAGACACCATTGCACAGATCAAATACGGTTCGTGTCGCCTCACCCTCTTTGATTCGTACCGGCTTAATTCCCTGAACGAAATCCTCATAGCCGTAGGACTGGTGGAACTGCACAAGCGCCACCCTTTCCTTGTCTTCTTCTTGCATGAGAGCGTAGGCAAGGCGGCGTGCCACAAATGTTTTACCCACGCCAGGCGCACCCTGTAGAATAAGATTTTTCTCTGACCGCCACTGTTTTAACCAGTCACAAAAAGTTCTCTTTTCCACAAAGAGCCCATCAATGGCATCATCTATTGAGTAGATCTCCTTAGCCAGACCAGGTTCAGATACTTCCACGTCTTCGATTGGACTTTTCCCCAGTATTGATTCATACTCTGCTTGGGTAAGTTGGAAGAGACTTCCACGGCGTTCACCCTTCACAGGGTCACAATCTGCCAAACAAGGGATCACTCTCAACTCTTGAAGGCTGCGAACCTTCTCAAGTTGTTCAACAATCTTTAGACGAATACATTCACCTTCATCTGCAACGTGAATGCCCTGTGTTATAACCAACAATGTCGTAACTTTTTGTACGGGAGTTGTTTCATAACCAATAACCAGATCCCCAGGCTTAGCTGCCGCAAAGCAAGCATAAACTTGGCTTTTGTTCCCTTTGTCATTGTGAGTTGTAAAGGTTTCTTCTGTACCAACAGGATATTCAGAAACACGCCATACTGCTGGAGAGCAGTTCAGCCAAAAGTGTCTAGTCCCAGACGAGATGAAATCAATGCCAACGGTACTCAATATTTTTTCAACATAATCCTTATAACGTGTGATGTTGGTAAGAGTTTTGAGAGCAAAACGCATACCATCAGGTAGAAGCCATTCACCTAAATGAGTCCATTCAACATCCCGGATATTTTGATACTCATTTCTTTGAGGATCGTGACGGTAAGTACCACGGACGATGCCAACGCCAACGATTTTTCGGTTACCTTTCTTGGCAATAAGAAGATCGCCCTCCTTCATCACACGGGAAAATTCCCAGGCAGCCAAAGCGTTGTTACTGGGTTCGGTATCATTTGAATTGCCTTCTTTCAATTTCTGCTGCATCTCATCTTTGGAGTTGTAAGCATCAAGGGAACCAAGCGACTTCGCTCCATATACGGCGATAGAGCCTGACCGGCAATCATCCCAAAATTTGGCTTGTGGGCCGGGAGCGAAGACCCATATTTGTTTTTCAACTGGAATAGAGGAACCAGCAAATGAATCGTCATCTTCAGGAGATTCAATAAGAAGTTTTTCCGTCCCGTCAGGATTGAATGCTGACACCGATTTTGTACCCTTACGGTTTTTAAACTCCACAAACGATGGATATCGATCTAGAAACTTTATATCGATATTTTGCACTCCCGATTCAAATAGCTCTTTCCCTTCATCCGTGATCTGCATCATGCCACGCACCGGATAGTGTAAAAGGCCTGCCTGTTTGAGATAGGTTTTAGCCCATGCGACTGTATTATAAAGTATGTTGACGCCGCTTTCTCGGAGTTGCGCTCTTTGTTCCGATGGGACTTGCAACTGATCAGCAACTAAATCAACAGCCTCATTTATACTGTGCTGATTCCCGTCAGCGAGAACTTTTAGTAAAGGAAACATACATATTTGAAAACCGGGTATATCCATAATGTTACACCTCATTTTTTTTTTGATCAGTTGAGACCGGAATTGAAAGATCTTCGAAAAAAGCCGGAACACTTACCATCTTTTTCCTGACATCATGACCTTCTTGTCTTTATTGAGACCACAGGTGATCCTGTCTTATGCAACCTCCCAAAACCCGCCCTTACCGAAGTACTAAAATGTTTTTCATTCGCCGCGCTGATTCCCGGTTTAAGACTAGCAGCCTTTTCGATCATTTCTTGAATTGTCGACATTTTGCAGCTCCTGTGATCTCGCTGAGATGTTGAATCGACTTTTGGGAAATCGGTAAAACACTAGCGTTGAAAACGTAAAGAATGCCACCCGGCTGACTTGGTAACATGTACTCTCCTTGAGCGAAGAGGACAGTACCTGGAGCATAAAGCTCCATGTATTTTGGGACAAACTTCCTTAGGATATTTGGTATATGGATCTCAAGTTTAACTCTAACGCCATTATCGTCAGTTGATGAGCTGGGTCCCGTTATATGAAGTGATGATAACGTGCTGTAATATTTATAGCATGGATGTTCTTTGTCCGCTTCCGGAATTTCGTAGCCTTCGCCATAATTCGGCACCTCAACACATGTATCCACCTGCACATACGCCGAAATAGTGGGTTCGATAGAAATCCCGTCTGGTATGACTTCCTCTTCTTGACAGTATTTGTAACTATACTCACATTCTTCGCGTTTACAGAATTCTCTCATACAGACTCCTTTCGATGCAGGTGTTAAGACTGTGACTCAATTGATACGTGCAGAAATGAATTGTCTGCGGCTACATTAAAATCTAGTTCAATTTCGTCCGTGCCGTAATCAAAATAGAGATCACTCTTTACAGATTGAGATAGATCCTTTATCTCAGTGCGTGTGAGCATTCCTCGATTGACACGGGATATCCAGAATTGATGATACCCTACAACTTCATATTGTTCCCATGGGCTCCCGAAGAGATCTGCAAGATCAATCTGCTTATGCTCAGAATCATCAAAAGCACGAGCATATGCTTTTCCGCAGAGGTCAAAAGTGTAGATGTACGTGATCTCAGAAGAGAATGGAACGGTGTAATCTTGTAGGTTAAGAAATTTATCAAGTGGCTGGTTATCAATATTGCAGTATGCTGCTTGCATTCGAATCAGATTAACTGTTCCATCAACAAAGTCCTTTGGAATGGAGTCAAGGCTCAAGAAATCTAAATGTTCGCTAGCCGCTCGGTAATTATCGAGCTTTGCTGCGATTCTGAAGGTATGTTCCCATAAATCAAGGATGTGGGCAGGCATACAAGACTCCGGTACAAAGCTGGATTTACTATGCTTTCTTCACTGGCTTAGTATAGCACAGTGCCGCGACACAATAAGTCGTACGGTTAAAAAATGATGATTTTTGATGGTGAAACATGGGAGGTGCAGCTCAATTATGTGGTAGATGTCGTCATAACAGAAAACCTCATCACCAAGTTCATCTAGGGTCAATAAACGGCTAATCGTCTAACCTTACCATGTTGCATGAAGATGATGAACGGTGACTACACAAAAAGAGAAGGCTACAGCCATTAGTAGGTGCAGCCTTCTCTTTTTGTTGTCAGCAGATTAACCGCCCAAGCTTTACGACACGTCGTATCAGCTAATACTGTCTTCCGGATAGGCACCAATGCTATGTACGGCGAGATCCGCGCCTTTATATTCATCTTCCTCATTGAGGCGGATACCGACAGTTTTACTCAGAACTCCGTAGACGATAGCGCTGCTGGCCAAGGCGAAGACAACAGCAAGTAGACTCCCGCTAAGTTGTGAAACAAAGGTCACGCCACCTATTCCCCCTAGAGCCTTCTGGCCGAAGATGCCTGCGGCGATGCCGCCCCAGGTTCCGATGACTCCGTGCAGCGGCCATACTCCCAGTACATCGTCAATTTTGAGTTTTTCCTGCTCGAAGTGGAACCCATATACAAATATTATCGAGGCGATTCCACCAACCACAAGGGCTCCCAGCGGGTGCATCAGGTCGCTGCCTGCGCAGACCGCAATCAGTCCGGCCAGCGCGCCGTTGTGAATAAAGCCGGGGTCGTTCTTGCCTACGATGAGCGCAACAAGAATGCCGCCGACCATTGCCATCAGCGAGTTAACCGCAACCAAACCCGAAATCTTTTCCAGGTTTCCGGCGCTCATGACATTAAAACCGAACCAACCGACTGCCAGAATCCATGAACCGAGAGCCAGAAATGGAATGTTGCTAGCCGGGAAGGGATGTGATTTGCCACGAACATACCGTCCCAACCGTGGCCCAAGGATCAGGACTGCCGGAAGAGCGAGCCAGCCACCGATGGAGTGAACAACTACCGAACCTGCATAGTCATGAAACTCTGCTCCTCCGAATGATTTGAACAGTGCTTGCAAACCAGATGAGTTTTTCCCCCAAATCAGTGATTCAAAGAGCGGGTAGGAAAGCCCGGCAAATATAGCCCCAGCGATTACCTGTGGCCAGAATTTAGCGCGTTCGGCGATACCGCCGGAGATAATGGCAGGGATGCATGCTGCAAAACAGAGCAGGAAGAAGTAATGGACGAGGTCATATCCTTGGGTTTTTCCGAGTAGTTCTTCGGCTGGTTTCAAAAACGAAATGCCGTAGGAAATTGGAAAACCTATGACAAAGTAGACGACGGTTGAAACCGCCCAGTCGGTGAGAATTTTTACCAGGGCATTCACCTGATTCTTTTTGCGTACAGTGCCGACTTCAAGAAACGCAAAACCGGCATGCATCGCGAATACCATTGCTGCACCCAACATCAGAAAAAGAACATCAGCACTACTTTTGAGACCAGTCACCATTGACGTGGCTTCCATAAAATTGCCCCCTATGAGTTATGTATTTGCGTACACCGTTGTACGAAACAAATGGAATTTTTCACTGTCAGAATCGACGGTAATATGTTAGAATTGTCTAACATTTATTCAATTACTAACCGGCACATAAACCGGCACAAAACTGGTACAAAAATATGGTTGAAAGAAGTGTTGGAATTGGCGTTTTAGAAGTGTCAGAGAATAACTTTGAGGGAATGGTGTCAATAACTTACGAAACAACTTTACCTGAAAATAGAAAACTGAATACATTGACATGG
>CAIYDX010000060.1 GCA_903925005.1 uncultured Geobacteraceae bacterium | reverse complement strand
TTCCTCGCAACATACCTCGCTGCATACCTTGAAGGCAAAGCAACACCAAATGCAGTAGCAAAAGCTCTCATTTATCCAAGAGTACTCGGTACGTCAATCACCACATCATTCGGAACTGGTATGCAGAAGTTTGTTTCCAAAGTACTAAAGGACACATACGGGAGCGCGGTGCCTGGTATAGACATAGAGTTTATTGACCAAGTCGATAAGAGGAAAAAATACTGCCAGGTCAAGCTGGGACCAAACACAATAAACAAAGACGACGTTACAACAATTAGCAATCACTTCACTGGGATAAAGAATCTAGCAAAAACAAACAGCCTAGAGATCGGTCTTAATGATCTTGTGGTTGCAATCATATATGGTACTGAAGATCAAATAAGCGGTCATTATCAGGCCATAAGGGACAAATATCACTACCCACTATATGTTGGAAAAGTTTTCTGGCACAGGCTCACAGGAGACGTGAACTTCTATGATGAGCTCGTGAAGGCAATAGCAACGGTAGCATTAGATGCAAACGGTAAAACACTGATAGAAGACACCATAAACGCACTCTCGAGCACTGATACAGTTAAGAACTTGGCAACGGCAAAAGATGAATGAAAGGTTGCAGGAAATATCTTTAAAGCCGTTGCACTTGCAAAATCAAGAGAATATCTGATTGCGACTTGTCATCAGAGTGGGAATTAAGCCAGCTTGGCAAGAAAGATAAACCGCTTGAATCAGCAGTTGCGTTTGACTGTTCAAAACCACCCAACATTATCAAGTCACCATCCTTGGCGGAAATAGTTGTCTTAAGCTCACGCTTTATCAACGTAGGCGAATTATTCACCCCTGTATTCGTCAATATGAAGTTCGAAACTTGCTGATGCACATCGAGGTCGATGCTATCCGATCGGATGGTCGGCATTAGGTCAAGAATCACACCAGAGCTCTTGTAATCAATCGACTGTGTAGTACTCCCCTGCTGCGTCACTATAGCGCCAAGCACAGGAACATCAGACCCAACAAGAAAACGCGCATCGCTACCATCTTTCACGCGTAGGTACGGATTCGATACAGCCTTAAAGCGAGTATCAGATTCAATCGCAGAAAATACTGCCTTGATTCCTATGGCTGTTAAATTGATAGAGTTTGCCAACGGAGCCTGGACCCCAAGATTTGCACCAAGCTTACCATTCAATAGTGATATGACGGTATTGAAAGCAGTAGCCTGGCTGTCAGTTTTTGTGACTTCGTAAATGAACGCCTTGACCAATATTTCCCCTGCAGGGGTATCGATCTGCGTAAGCAGCTTCTCCAACTTGTTCACATCGGCAAGTGTGCCTGTGAATATGAAGGCATCAGTACTCTTGTCTTGAAGACTAAAAGCACTCGTTCCAGTGTCCTGCACAGGCGGAGATACGGACGCTGGCGGAGCGGCCAAGTCGGATTCCGATGCTTTTGCAACAGGGTTAGGTGCTGTACGTTGGAAAGTGAAATGTGACTTCTGAAATAGACCTGTAACCAAATCAGTAATGTAATTAACGCTTCTATATTTTGGCCGATAGAAAAACACCTGATCGTCATCAGCAGAAGGTGCGCGCTTTGATATATGCCAATAATTACCCGTCTTGGTGGACTGGTAGCCATTTTTCTGCAAAAGCCCGTCAACGAGCGTTAAGAGGTCTTTACGCTTGAGGTCTTTAAGGTCGAGAGATACTTCGGTGTCATCTTTCATCAAATCAGAGTCGATTACGATTCCCATGTCCAGCTGCGAATAGACAACATGTACCAGTTCAGATAGC
>CAIYDX010000059.1 GCA_903925005.1 uncultured Geobacteraceae bacterium | reverse complement strand
CCCTGAATAAATGCATCTAAGAGAAGGATACCGGGCTCAGAATTATGTGGAGAGAAAATACGACAACACATTGGTAAACGGTGAAGGATACCTATCGGAAAGGCGGAACTTCACATTACTTGCAACTTCACATTACATAACTTATGTGGAGCTCCACATAAGTTATGCGCCAGAATGACTGCGGCGGCATTGGCAAGGATTGCGGCCTTATATGTCTCTCTGGGATGAACAAGCGACTGGTTCAAACTCCCTTCAGATACGATGTGCAATGAGTTGATGCGGTTTTTACCGTCAAGCAGCATGGCGACAAAAAACTCTCTGTCAGGATTACCCAGAAGCGTGCAAAACGCTTCTGCGGCCTGTTCAGGCATAGTTAAGCTGTTGCCGTTATAGAGCAATTTCCGCTCCCTTATCATCTGAATATTTATTACTTCGAGTGTTTCAAAGGCTGTTTGTGTCATGTCTGTATCCTCCATCGGTTGGGGATCGCTCCCCGTGCCGGTTAGTTTTGGTTAGTGGCCTGCGCTGTGGCTGACGATGTGAACAATTTCTTCGGCGGTGTTGTTGCCGGTTCCGTTGCTTGGATGGGCAAACTTTTTGTGTAGTTTTTCGATGAGCATGTAAGCGCCCAATGCAATGTTGCCGTGGTTCATTAACTGCCATACGATGACAATTGACAGCACTATCAGGACAGCTGAGCCGCCCTTGATAACTAGTTTTGATGCGGTGATTGAGTTGATAATCTGACTCAGGTTGAAATTTTTCATGTGGTGTGACTCCCTTGCTCTTTAGATTTCCCGAGCCCCCTGGCTTCGAGATAATTTGTTTTTGTCTGGGCGATTTTTTGTGTTGTGCCCTTGCTCTTTGAGTTTCCGTCGCCCCTTCACCACAAAAGGGGCACAAACTCAAAGTGGGGGCACAACCTGCCCAGACAGAAACCAAGCTGACACCTAGCCGTAGCGCTGATTGATTGACCGGCGGAAGCAGAGCGGCATGACAAAACGAAGTAGCTTGTGGAACTGAAGCGGATAAAATCGGGGGGGACCTTTAGGGGGAGCCGAATTTAGTAGTGGAAGTTACAGAAGTTGGCGTGACGCTCTGCTGACAGAGGGAGTGAAAGAAAAAGCAAGGATGCTGAAACTAAAAACGCCCCGGTTGAGGGGCGCATTGAGTCTGATATTTCACACTGAAGTTTTGTTGTATGGCTGTTTGGGTATTTTATTTCCGACTGTAATCCGCTTGAACTTAAATTTCGGTAGTATATTTCATACTGAAAATTGTTCTGGTGCTGGTGCTTATTCAGGAACAATTTGTGCCTGATAAACGAGGCGTCCGTCCGTACTCCTCCAGTATTCCCAGTCATACGTATGGTCAGCAACTGTTCGGAATTTAACCTCACTTACATGCAGTTTGTTCCGCTCATCGCGCAGTAATGTTATTGTCCTCACAATTTTCTTTATCCCATACCAGAGGAGGCCGAGGCCAATCAACAAGACAGACAGATGAAAGCAGGCCTCCTGAACAATCAGACTGCTCATTGCCTCCTGAATTGGAACTTGGATATTCGATACGCTGATCCCGCCGCGTGCCACATTTTGTTCGATTTTATTGATCGCCTTCTGGTTGCCGACTATATAAGCCGAAAACAAACCAGACAGCAGCAATGACCATAAAACAGCACTAATCAAGGCATAACGGTGAATTTTTGTGATTTCGTTCGTACTTTGCAGAGAGATTTCAATATCTTTTTTCACGGATTTTCCTGACAAAATATTGGTTCATGCATCTCCACGTTGGAGCGTGGAGATGCTTTAGGAGGTAATCTCCGTATTTAAAGCGATGTATGATTCAAGAGTTTATCAGTTTCTTACTTTTTCATCTTCACGACGTTTCATAAATTCATCGAGACTTTCTTCATTCTGCATTTTTTTACCAATCAAAATCAAGAGTAACGCCGGGATCACAGTCACTGCTATCAATCTCCCAACACCGTATAAATGTTTGAATTTCAGGATGCTCATAACCAATCCTCCTTTTCTTTGGGAAGTTTACTTCCAACAATAATAAGCAGTAAACCCGCAGCCACTAATGATGCAAGCCGGCAAACATATTTGAACTTCATAACAGTTCCTCCCTATATCGGTAT
>CAIYDX010000058.1 GCA_903925005.1 uncultured Geobacteraceae bacterium | reverse complement strand
AAGGAAACCGTTGATCGCATAACTGGAAAATCACCTTGGCGGCGATTAGAACCAAACTGGAAAATAAGCTTGGCGCCGGGGGTGGCAAATTAACTTGGCGCTAACACCTCACAAACTGGAAAATTACCATGGCGCTCGACACCTGAGTAAACTTTACCGCCCGGTGTAGTGGTCTTACTATAAGAGTCGTGATAGCAAATGATATGACCAGGATAACTACTGCGATTAGAGAGCTTAACAAGATTATTGTAGTGATACGTTTACCGATATAAATATCGGTGGACTGTTCAAGCCCCCTTGTCAGGCCATTGAGAGTCTCAGTTACCTCCCTGAGTCCGGAAGCAACGCGCTCATAGCGATACCTCTGAATGCTCTGGAGCCGTTCAAGTGCAAGTTCCCTGTTCCCTTCTAGAATTACAGGAATTATTTTTCCTGACATATTGTCTGTAAAAACCTGCCATTCATCCCGTGCATCGACAAATGGCTTTTGATGCTCTTTAGGAATAGTGAGCAATATCTCTCCAAAAGATTTATCTATGCGATTATTAAGAGAATAAATAACCGATAGCCCCTGCTTCTGTATTTCCGGGTTACTCTCTTCCACTACGGTCAAATATTCAACTCTGATCTGATTGAAATCAGATTTTAGCGACGCTATTTTCTCAAGGGTTTGATGATAATTTCTTATTTTGGAGTAACGATCGCTGCCAATTTTAACATCATCAACAAGATGCGCTCCCAGAATAAAGATAATTCCAAACCCCGCGAAAACTATCGATGTCAATATCAGCATTTTAGTGCGAAGCGATATCTTCAGAGATAGCAGAGAGAGTTTTATTTTGTTGATACTGTTACCGGATGGAGTGATTTTCACAATATTTAAAATTCCCATTCAGTTCCTTGTACGTTTACGACAAAACAGTACTTCTGATATTTGCTGAAAGGTCATGATAGCACTGCTAGGTTACATGCGTATTGCGGGTTTGTAAAAGTTGTGAAAATATTTGTGTGTGAAATGGTTATCTGGAGGAAAATACATATTTTGATTTTTTACCAAAATACGACCAAACCAGCAGCAGTCCACCCAGCAGCATGTACGTCAGATAATCTGTGGGCACTCCAAGCATCCAGCGTTTGTGCCAGGGGATGTAACTCTGTGAAAAGTGCACCAGACCAAACGCCGGATTTAGTATAAACCAGAGAAAATCCTCCGCAATCCAAAAGAACATTAAGGCTGCAATGCAACGGGCTTCCATTCGCCATGAGAAACTGCCCTGAACAACTAGGGGGAGGTGAAAGGCCAGGAACATGAATGAAAATACCCAGGCATGGTACCCAGTCATGGCTCGACCACCCCAAAATATATCCAGAAGCAGATGTTTTTCAATTCTCCACGTTGGTAAGGAAGCAGCCCAGCCGTTAGCCCCCTCTATCTGGATTTCGGTTTTGGCGAAGAATATGCCGAGAAGCAGCACCCAAAATAACAGCAGAATAACGTGTACGGTCTGTTTCATGAGAATTGATGTCTTCATAAATTTGCACCCGCCGAAGCTTGGCCAAGGACACAATCGATGACTTTTCGGGCCGAATCAGGCCGACCGATAAGACGTGCTTTTTCTTGCATGATTCTTAGTCGTTCCGGCTCTTTGAACAATAGATTCACTCTCCAGGCCAAGGCATTATCATCACATGCCTTCAGGGCAACGCCATGCTCAACCAAATAATCGGAATTGCGCTCTTCCTGACCTGGTATCGGCGACACGATAACCATCGGCAAGCCCATTGCAAGACATTCCGACGTAGTTAGACCGCCTGATTTTGTAATAGCCAGATCACTGGCAGCCATGACCCGCTCTATTGTATTGATAAATCCGAAAGGGAATAAACGTCCAGGATATCGTTCCGCCACTGTTTTCAATTTTTTGAGCTGTTTTTCATTATTGCCCGCCATAGCCACAATTTGAAAATCACCCTCCAAACCGAGCAAATGTTCGGCGAGTTTGACGCTATTGCCAAGTCCCACTCCGCCCGACATCATAAGCAGAGTCTTGCATGCCGGATCAAGGCCAAGTTCTTGAGAACATTTCGCGCGAGACAATTTTTCAGTGAAAACCGGCATGATTGGAATACCGGTCACCTGGATATTTTCCGAAGCAATACCTCTTTCGGACATTCGCCACGCCAATTCATCGTGAGCGGCAAAGTAGCCACTCATCCCTTTCTGAATCCAAAGAGCGTGAACATCAAAATCAGTTACCTGAACCCACACCGGTTTATTGAACTTCCCTTTCTTTATGCGGCGAGAAAGAAGTTGGACGGGCAGGAAATGTGTGCAGATAACTTGATCAGGAGCAATGTCTTTCAATACATTCTTCAGTTTGCGGGTGTTGAGATTTTCTATGGCGCTGCGAAGGCGTGACAGCGAGGAGTCTGTTTTATCGCGATCGGTCTTATCATAAAGATAGCCCCACAGGGCAGGATGCTGCTCAATAACTTTCAAATATGTTTCGGTATAAATAGTACGAAAAAATTTGGGAACCAGCTCCATGAGATCAAAGTGTACGATATCTACATTCGGATACCATAACTTGGCAGTTGACTGGAGTGCCTCGGCTGCGCGAACATGGCCAGAACCCGCGGATACACTGAAAACGGCAATTCGTTCCGTTTTGCCGAAATATTTCGTAATCACAATGATACTCCAGTCGGAGGGAATTCGTGAAATTGTCGCAGACTGGCAATCATCGAAGAATCGGGAGTCGGATCTATGTGTGGGATTTTGGTTTGCCCCCCCAGCTTGCCTCTTTCAATCTGTGACCATTGATAAATCCCATCCTCTGGTACTAACACCACATCCGGTGCATTAATACGACCTTGACTCCGGAATGTGGCATAATCGGCATTCAAGGCGCACAGGGTTGTATCAAGTACCTGTCGGGCATCATCACTCTTCAAATTTTCATTCTGCACCGCCAAAACCCACTGATGTTGCCGTTTCGGAACATCCGCTCCAACCATGAACTCGCGCACGTTCCAGTTTACGATTCGGTTAAGGTTTGCAACTGCCTGCTCGACTTCGCCTTGAGTAACCTTCTCCTCCAGCTTGTCAAGAAAGCGATCCCGACCGGTAAACTCGATAAAATGGGGCGCAATTGAGGTGAAACGGATCGTATCGCCGATGTGATAGCGCCACAAACCAGAGCAGGTGCTGAGGATGATCGCATAGCGCTGCCCGACCTTGACCTGCTCCAGTGGAATCGCATCGGCATATGGCGCAGGCTTACCATGCCCGTCCAGATCCTCAAAGCGGACAAACTCGAAGAAAACCCCGTAGAATGGGGTTAAACGCATCTGTGCTTCACCAAGCTGCTGAAAAGCCATGAAAGCTTCAGATGACGGGAGCAGTTCCAGCAGATGCGGCAGGTGACCATCAAACAGATTGGCAAATTCGTTTCGGTATGGGGTTAAGCTGGTGCCTCCATGGATAATCAGTTCAAGATTCGGCAGTAATTCACGAATCGGTTTGGCACCGATCTCCACACAACGCTTCAGTAACAGAATTATCCATGGCGGTACGCCTGAGATAACACGGATGCTGTCATCACTCAGCAACAGTTCTGCCATGGCCTGAAGCTTTTCTTCCCAGGGCAGAGCAGATATTTCTGCTTTCGGCTCTACAAATGGTGTCAAATACCACGGGCGAAAACGGAGCGTCAGAGCACTCATATCGCCGGACCAGACGCCACGCTTAACTTTATTCAAGTGGGTTGAGCCTGACATATAGAGAATTTTGCCGCTTAGTATCTTTGATTCAGGATTGGCGGCGAGGTAGCACGCCATCAAGTCGAGAGCAGCCCGCCGGTTCTCGGCGAACATTTGAGTGGAGAAGGGGATGAATTTGGTCGGTGCCGTGGTTCCGGATGTCTCACAGTACATCTTGATTGTGCCGGGCCAGGTATTGTTATCCAAATATGGCGCCGAACGACCAATGGCGCAAACTGGTTGGTCGAGATACAGATAATCAGTCATGAACTCCTGATATGAACGGATCGGCACTCTGCTTTTGTAGTTACGATAGGCAACATCAAACGAAAGGTTCTTTAACCGGGCAAAGGTATTATCTCTGCCGAACTGTGTATTAGCCGCTGTTTCAAGCAATTCTCTAAATAGCTGGCGTTGAGCTTCCAGCGGATCCCGCTTATTAAAAAAATCGGCCCGCTTTACGGCATATGAAAGCAGCATATTTTGCAGTAACCCTGAATTCTGTATCCGTGCCGACAAGCCCATTTAAACAGCCAGCCGAAGCCGTGGGTAGAGGAGCTTGTCATACCAGCCTTCCAGCACTGTATTGTACGCTTCATGATGGAAGATGAGAGAGGCGTGGGCAACTCCGTCACCAGCTATATGTGATTTTACTGTCTTTACCAGGCAGCTTGGAAATACCTTGGTGAAAAACGAGGGTTCGCTAAAGAGCTTCAAGGTAGGAGACGACTGTACTAGTATATCGGATTCATTTTCGGCCAAGAGCATGAGCACTGGCCCGGAAAAGAGAGTCCCGGTAAGCAGCGGAAATCTAAAATCCCGTAGAGCCATAACTCTCTCAAATCCGCCACGTGCCGTAGTGAATTCAATAACATCATTGATTTTTTTTCGGATGGCAAGGTGACGGACATTAAGGGTGCGGTTCTCAGCTCCTGCATTAAAAAGGGCCTGAAAACAGCGGCGTGAACGTTCAATCTGTTTGGAGATACCCGTTTCATCAGACGGTTCAGCAGCGATAATTTTTTTGAGATTGCTTTCCAAAATTCTTACACCGTCACGCTTCTCTTCAACTGTCCTTATCAGATCATGAGTAGTGAGTACCGGACTAACCAATATCAGCCCTCGAACGCTTTCATGCACCCGCTCTGCAGCATGGCGCAAAAAGCTGGAGAGAAGGCCACAGCCGAAGCTGACACCCATTATCAGAGGCTTTTGCCCTTTGCGAGCCAGATCCTCGATCAAATCGGTAAGCTGGGCTGCAAACATTTTTTGACAGAAGCCATTGCGTGAATAATTCAGATAGTAGATTGAACCATGTTGACGCAGCAGTTTGCGCTGAAATTCCACCGTCTCGGTGGCATCCGGCACAAAACCTCCAAGTACAATTGTCGGGAAATCACCGACCCCTTTTTCGCGGAAGAGCAGACAGCGTGCTCGATGGGCATCTTGATTCTGCTCAAGCAATGCAAACTCACGGGAGCGAACTTTGGGGGCAAATCGCTTGATAGAGATACCACGCATGAAGCCTGCAGCTGTAGTAACAGCGGATACTAACGGACGAATGTCCTTAACAACTCTAAGCTTTGCCGTCTTTTCGCTCATAAGTCCTCCCATTCATGTTTGGAGGACATCGTAGCATTGTCAAGTTACATACATATTGCAGGCGTGTAAAAGTTTTGAAAACATTTATGGCGGGATTAATTGTTTATTTGGTCGGAAGTAAACATGTTCTCCGGAGCCGGTCAGGAAATTGCCAAGGAGGTTGTAGAGCGGATTAAAGCCAGTAAAGAGTCCCTGCTTTCGATATTCATCATATTTCAAATTTAGGCAAAAAAGATGGGGAAACCCTTGATGTTTTACCTATCTTTTCCTACTTTAATCGACATAAATTTTCTATGTCAATATCACTCTTATAATTTTGGACTGTCAGATTATGATGACAAGCAAAAGGTAATTAGAACTGAGAGCTCGTATTAAAGGGGACACTCACCCCATCAACCGTAAAATAGATAGATTATAGCATAAATATGGAAGTCACTATTTGCCGCACCTTATTAATTCTGGCAAAGACAGTTATATTCACTAATGACAAAACGAAGCTAACTTTTTTACGTTCTATTTTCTTGGCTCAGTATGGCGGAAAATTGTTTCTCATGCAACATTCATATAGCCATAAGTAGCACTATCTTTAGCTATTCTCTATGCAGAATGACATGATACCGTTTTGGGGATAACCTCAGAAATCTGGATACATGGTCCTTCAGTGACTCTAAATAAAAAAAGAGCCGCCTCGTGAGAAGCGGCTCTTTCAGTATTTAAACTGCTGAAAGGGTGATTACTTTGCAGCAGGAGCAGCTTCAGCAGCAGGAGCGGCTTCTTTCTTCTCTGCTTTGGCTTTCTTTGCTTTTTTGGCTTTCTTGACTTTCTTCACTTCTTTCTTTTCAACAGCAGGCTTTGCATCAGCAGCAGGTGCTGCAGCAGGAGCAGCATCAGCAGCAAAAACTACAGCAGAGAAGGACAGAGCAACGAGAGCAGCAACGAGAGTAGAGAGAACTTTTTTCATGGGTAATACCTCCGAATAATTTTAGCAAATCTGCTTTTATATACTACACATGTTATGCCAAGTTTTGCATCTTATGTAACACACTGAATATACGCACTAAAATACAATGCAAGTATTTCTTATAAATCATATGCAGCCTCATATACTCAATTACATACCTTATATGAGGTATGATACATGCAGAACTTTGAATTGGATACGTCCAAACCTTTCAGCAAGCAGTATCTACAGCAATTGGCGAAGGAAATTGTTCTAACAGATGGTATTGCCAGAATACGGGGTAGTCATCATACTCTTGCGGGAACAAAAAATTGTCGGCGGAAAAAAAATCCGATAACCTCAGAGCCTCTTGCAAAAGTATATGCTAGGATTTGAATACAATCTATTTTATGTATAACATGCTGTAATAATTGAGCTTCATGGTATCTTGTGGTATTGTT
>CAIYDX010000057.1 GCA_903925005.1 uncultured Geobacteraceae bacterium | reverse complement strand
GTTGTCAAAAAAAACCTGAATTGGACACTTGGAACCAAGGCTCACGGCAGAAAGAATTGGGGAAAAATACTGTCCAGTAATTTCCGGATTCACTGTCCAGTCAAAACCGGATTCACTGTCCAGAAAAACCGGATTGCGCAAACGTGGCATCGATGAACTATAACCTGATCAATGATTGGTCATGAAGAGGCCACTAAAGGCGTGTTCAAAAGAGCTGATCTATTGATCGGGATAAAATCCACGCATTACAAGAAAAGGGAATTGGTGCAACCAAAACTGCCCAGCAGTTGATAGATAGGGCGGTCATCGGTCTATAAAATATTGAATTCTGCGGTACAAGATTGAGTTTCCAGGAAGTTTGATTTTCTAATCTGTTTTTATTTGCAAGGAGATCCTCATGAATGAGACCGGCGTTTCCGCTGCACTGCGACAGGAATATCTGAGAGAAATTCTGGCCGGCAAACGTAAACCTGCCCTTGAGATTATCATGGATGCCTATCGTGGCGGCTATCCGATATTGGGCATATATATGGATGTATTTCAGGAAGCTCTCTACGAGATCGGTCGACTTTGGGAAACCAACCAGATAACTGTAGCCGATGAGCATATGGGAACTGCCATCACCCAATATGTAATGTCAAATCTGTATCAGCATCTCGAATTTTCTGATAAACAGCGAGGCCGTCTCGTAATGACCGGGGTCCAAGGGGAACTGCATCAGGTGGGTGCAAATATGGTTTCGGATGTTCTGGAGGCAGATGGTTGGGAAGTTATGTTTCTTGGTACCAATGTCCCTGAAGAAGGCATTATTAAGTCGATTATCCACCTAATCACGGAGCGTGTACAGTGTCAATACCTTAAAGTCAATACCTTAAAGTCAAGGACAAAGTCCCCGCAATTCACCACCCACCAAGCCTGCGGCTATGGTCGGAGCACTATGCGGGAGTTTGGTAGATGAGAGGGTTTAATAATTGAGCAAATTAACAGTTGGGGATTGCGTAACCGTTTTAGGGAAGCCTTGGGCGCGGGAACAGGGCATAAAAGCTGCATAAAACATGGAAAAAACAGCGCCGGAAGAATGGGCGCAACTTGCACGACAAACTATATCACTGGAAAAATCCCTTGTTGTGTGGAAAAAAAGAAATTGGCATAGGGAAAGGGTCATATAAAAGGCCGAAACTGGTAAAAAGTTGGTAACGCTGTCCAAAATATATTGCATCTACAAATATTCGTAGTATACTCCGAATAACATCATTTAAGTTCGGAGTAAGTTATGTTTGAGTCTCTTCTTGTCGACAACAGCCCACATTGGGATGGCACACTTTACCAGGAGGGTGTCCCCCGCGCAGTTCTCACCCGCGTTAAAGAATATCTGGAATTACCTCACATTATTGCACTAGTGGGAGTCCGGCGCTCAGGCAAAAGTACTCTTGTACGGCAGACAATAAATCATCTGATTCGTGATAAAGGGGTACCTCCCCGCAATATTCTCTTCCTTAACCTGGAAAACCCCCAGTTCAGTAGATACCGTAAGGATGTTTCTTACCTGGCACAGGCATACGATGATTATCTCAAGTTGGTTGCGCCGACAGGGACAGTTTACTGCTTCCTTGACGAGGTTCACTACTTTACCGAATGGCAGGTATTCGTCAAAGCGATGTATGAACAGAAAGGGATTAAGTTTGTTGTCACTGGATCGAACTCGCATCTGCTTACTTCAGAGTTTATTACCATCTTGTCCGGGCGAGCAATGCCTGTGGAGGTGTATCCATTTTCGTTCCCCGAATTCGTCAGTGCCAGAGGTCTACACATTGCAGATACTGTAGAGATGGTTAGGGAGCGAAATCGCCTACGTGGGTTCTTGGATGAATACCAGCGTTTCGGCGGATTCCCAGAGATCTCTACAATTGTTGAACCAACCATTAAAAAAGAGATTTTGACGATGTATGCCAGGAATATTCTCTATCAGGATATAGCACCCAGGTTCTCCATTAAAAAAGCGGTCGACCTTGAAAACTTATTTTTCTATCTGGCTTCGAATATATCCACGCTCTATAGCTTTAATAAACTGGCTGACTTGGTAGGCCTGTCCGACAAAACCATTAAGGATTATCTTGGGTATTTTAGTGATGCCTACCTGTTATTTACTCTTGACGCATTCGCATTCTCTGCCAAGGAGCAGATTCGCAGCCCCAAGAAGGTCTATGCTGTTGATACCGGGTTGGCAAGTGCTGTTGGGTTTAGTTTTAGCGATAACCAGGGTCGACTATTAGAAAATCTGGTTTTCCTTGAGTTAAAGCGTCGTGCACACACTTTGTATTATTACAAAACATCTAACGGCTTGGAGGTGGATTTTGCCTGCCATTGCGGGGGAAAGATAGTGCGACTGATCCAGGTAACCCATGAAATGGGAGAAGATCAAACTCGCCACCGAGAATTGCGGGCACTGGTTAAAGCATTGGAGGAGACCAGTTTGGATAAGGGCGAAATAGTCACGTACGAGCAAGAGGATGAATTTCTGGTAGATGGGAAAATGATTTCTCTAATTCCGGCATTCAAGTATCTATCCGATTTTTGAAATGAATATAAACACTGCGACAGAAAGACTTGAATCGCTCGACCTTGTTCAGTAAAGTCTTGATAAGCATTGCGTCTCCTGCGAAGTTGTCATGATTGGTTTACGAAACATTATCATTACATACGGCACTTGCTCCAATTCACATATAATTACTGCAAATTCTGTTCGAAGGTTCGGATCACATGAATAAAATTGGTCGCAACGATATTTGCACTTGTGGTAGCGGGCAGAAATATAAGAAATGCTGTTTAGCAAAGGATGACCAGTTTGAGTCGCGCCGTAGGGATGAAGAGCGAGCGGTACAGGTGGCCCTTTCCTGGCTGGCGGCGACATACCCCGAAGAGACCGCGCAGGCTTATCACGAAGGATTTCTTGGTGAGATGACCGATGAAGAACAGGATTGTCTGGACGAACTGCCCTCCGGATTGCAGGGAATGGTAAGCATCAATAGCAGTGAATGGATGCTGGCTGATGGCGACTTAATCATCGATGGTACGCCAAAACGGGCCATTGACCTGATACTGAGTATGGGCGGGCCGTTGCTACCAACACGCGGGCGGGAATGGCTCAAGGCGTTGGGAGAGTTTTCCATGAGTATCTACGAAGTGCGGGAGACTGAGCCGGGTGAAGGATTGCAGATTGCCGATCTGCTTGACCTCGATGCGGAGCCGGTTTGGGTGCGAGAGCGGAGCGCCTCGAAAAGTTTGGTGCGATGGGATGTATTAGGCGCCCGCCTGGCGCGACAGGACGATGCTTGGGTATTCAGCGGTGCGCTCTATCCGTTTGAGCGGGAGGAAGGGATCGACTGCCGGAATGAGATTCTGGATATCATTAAATCTGAAAAACCGTGCGATGCAGACAGGAGGGTTCTTGTCGGAACCACCATCATTGATACTTGGCTGATGGGACTGGTGGCAGACCATGACGAACCGCTCCCCGAGTTGGTTGATATGTCAACTGGAGACAAGATTCTCCTGACGACTGATCATTACCGCGTGACAGACTGGAAGAAGTTCGAACGGATTCTTGAATCGCAGGAAGATGTTGACGGAGACCGTGAAGATGGGTGGAACCGGTTTGTTGAGCTTGAAGATGGCCGGTGCCGTTCCCGCGCCTCCATGATGCCAAAGGACTCTGACTCGCTGGAAGTTTTCTGCCGTACACCGAAACTGGCCGATGAAGCGCGGAATTGGCTGGAAGCTATTGCCGGAAGCGTTATCAGGTATAAAATCCGTGAAATTGTTGACCCGCGCTCAGAAAAAGCTCGGGAATCAGCAAAGCCTTCACCGGAGTCGGACATTCCCAAGGAGATTCAGCGTCAGATAATCCATCAGTACCTTGAAAAACATTACGAAACTTGGCCGGAGACATCTTTGCCGGCACTAGACGGAAAATCGCCCCTTGAGGCGGTTAAAGACAAAAAACGGCGTCCGGCGGTGATCGAATTGCTCAAATCAATCGATCAGCTTGAGGCTCACCGGGTAGAACAGACCGGTGGAGAGCCATTTGATGTTACTTTCCTCTGGGAGCGATTAGGCCTGAAAAGATAAGGCGAGTACCACAGATTCTGCGGAAGAGGCAGTTTAGTAATGATGCCCGTAGCTGGTAGGATCAGGATTAAAGATGGCGATGAAAGCATATTTGTCGCAAAAAGAACTGTTGAACTAAACCGCTGCGCGGTAACTTAAAACCAAACCAAAAAACATCAAACCAGAGGCATCTCCCCGGAGGTGCCTTTTTCGTCTCTTCAAACCGATTTGACTGGCAGCGAAGAACCCGCTCACCACCAGACGCAACCACCTCAATATTTACCAGTTATAAAAGACTATTTAAGTTATAAACATAATGTTGTATATTAACTTATACCATGGTACATTACATGATATCTGAATACTTTATTTATAGCTTGGGAATCATATGGACAAAATAAAAAACCCTTTTTCGCCCGGTGCTGGGTCTCCTCCTCCTGAGCTTGCTGGTCGAGACGGTGTCTTGGAACAGGCATCAGTTCTTCTGGGCCGCGTCAAATTAAAACGGCCGGAGAAGAGCCTCATCATGACCGGCCTTCGCGGTGTCGGAAAAACCGTCCTTCTTAACGAAATGGAAAGGATGGCTTTGACAATAGGTTATCGCACCATATTTGTAGAAGCTCACGATGAAAAGTCACTTGCATTGTTACTTGTGCCCCAATTACGCCGAGTTTTATTTGATTTAGATCGAACAGCAAATTTAGGTGATAAAGTCCGTAGAGGCCTTGCTGTTCTGAAAAGCTTTATAAGCAATACAAAATTATCAGTAAACGACTTTGAATTCAGTATTGATATCGATTCTGAAAGAGGTTCCGCAGACAGCGGTGACCTAGAAACGGATCTTCCAAACCTCTTTGTCGCTATTGCCGAAGCGGCAGAGGAACGTAATACCGGAGTTGCCTTATTTATTGATGAGATCCAATACCTAAGCGCAAACGAACTTAGCGCTCTGATTATGGCTATGCATAAAATGCAGCAGAAGCAGCTGCCTTTGGCTCTAATTGGGGCAGGGTTACCTATACTGCCTGGGCTTGCAGGCGACTCGAAATCCTACGCAGAAAGGCTCTTCGGCTTCCCCAACATTGGGCCACTAAACTCGGATGAAGCGGCAACTGCACTCAGAGATCCAGTACTATCAGTGGGCGTAATGTTTAGCGAAGACGCCCTTTCGGCAATATACAGACTAACATTAGGATACCCGTATTTTCTCCAAGAATGGGGTTATCAGTCATGGAACCACGCTCAGTCGTCCCCCATTTCACTATTAGATATTCAAGAAACAACATTATTGGTGGAACAGCGACTAGATGAAAACTTCTTCCGCGTTAGGTTTGATAGATTAACTCCTCGTGAAAAGACTTATTTACGAGCTATGGCTGAACTAGGTAGCTCATTCCACCGCACTTCAGACATTTCTGATGTTTTGGGAGTCAAGCCCACTGCACTCGGCCCAGTCAGAGCCAGCCTCATTAAAAAAGGTATGATTTACAGCCCGGCGTACGGCGACATGGCTTTTTCCGTCCCATTGTTTGACCAGTTCATCAAACGTACTATCACTGCCTTACTGCCATGGTAAAGTTATTAGGCCTCAATGAACTACGGCACGATCTTCTCCGATGTTGGCAGTCTGACCTCGGAACGTCTGATACAGCCATTCTGGCAGTATATTCATGACAACGCTCCTGCGGTAGGCTGACAATGCCCCTGGTGTGCACATAACCGCCCTGACCATACTCTGCTTGCGCGGGTAAAGTCAAAACTATATACGAACGCTACGTCAAGCATCCTGGGGATTATACATCGCCCAGCGACAATGCGATTGATCCATAGACTCAGTCGATCTTTCTTCTTGTTTGCTTGGGTTGGTACCTATTTCTTCTTGCTGTATAATTCAGCCTTTATTTCATCCAGGGCAACAACCACTGGCTGCAACGAACTCTTTAGTGTACCCATGTCCCGCACAGCTTTAGTGGCGACTGGTGTTATGGCTTCAACCCCTTTAGGTGTCAGGTCGGTGGAAAGGTATTTCTGAATTTCCTTAAGATTAGTCAGGTAACTGTTGTATGCTCCTCTAATTCCTGCGCCTGCTTTAGGTACTTGAGCATAGATCTCGGCTAATTTTAGGCGACGTTCTTCACTAAGCTCACGGATTTCCGGATTTGTGAAAGAGTCACCCTGCTTTTCCCACTCAGCAAAATATTGAGTGCTATTTGCTTTCATCTCATCCATGTGTTTGATAACCCGTTTACCCTCATGCTCAAGCTTGGCAAGTTGGTCTGAATATTTGTCGAAGTTTTTTTTCAGATCTTGTTGTCCCGACTTGACAAGAGCATCAAGTGCCGCATCCGTAGAATCAATTTGCACAGAGAATTTTTTGATCTCGTTATCCACATCCTGTATTGAGTTAGAGGTTTTTACGGAACGATCCATACCGGTAGTCGCACAGCCACCAATAAATGAGGCGGTGCCGAGTAGACATACGGTGAATAGGGCCAATGAGTGATTCCTGAATTGCATTGTTATCTCCTTTAGTCAAATAGTGAGTGGTTAACGGTTTGAACTGATGGTAAATAATTATTTGTCGGCAGGAGCAGCTGCCTTCTTTGCTGCATCAGAGTCGGCTTTAGCTTTTTCTTTGGCAGCTTTTTTCTCGGTTTTTAACCTTGCTTTAGTAGCCTTTGCATCTTCTGATACCCTTATCTTTGCCGCTTTTGCTTCTTCTTTCGCTTTTGCTTTAGCTGCCTTGACTTCTTTTGTGGTTTTAACATTTGCTGCTTTTGTATCTTGTACAGTTTTAACTTTTACTGATTTTGTCTCTTCCGCTGTTTTGATTTTTGTCGCTTTTTCGTTTTTCTGAACGTCTGCGGCCTTAATCGTAGTGGCATGAGGAGGATTGGCGACAGCAGCCGGTTTGACGACCTCTGCTGCATAGGCTACTGCGGTGAATGACATTGCTGTGAGAGTGGCGATTATTGCGGCAATAATTTTTTTCATCTGGGCGTACCTCCATTATGGTTTGTATCGTCGGTTTATAGGCGACAGAAAGTGCCGTTATAACTGACAAGTAGGGTTAATAGATAATTGTGGTAGTTGTTGTATATTTATTTTACCGGCACGTGATAATTCTGACTTCGGAGCAACACATGGATTCCCGAATATCTCCTCGAATGAACTATTCAAATTGCGAAACGCTCTTTCCACAAGATCTTTCTGGCTTGGTTGCATGAGATACTCCTTATTGAAGCGTCATTTATGCTATTCACAAATTTATCGTCTTAATATTAATTTCCATAAAAGATGAAGAATGATCAGATGTTAGAGTCGGAATCCGATCACTGCGGATGTAATAAAGCCGTCCAGTTTGATATGCTGACCGCCGAATGATGGATCGTCCCAGAGGTATTTCCCCTCAACGCCTACGAACAGGTTTTCTTTGAGATTTATATTAAAACCGGCCCCTACGCTCAATCCGTAAGTGACTTTAGAGGTATCCTGGACATTCCCGACATTGTCATGCACATTCAAATTGGTGACATAGGCTCCGATACCGAACAGACCAAATGGCTCGAACATTCCGAGCGGAAGAAGAACCTTCCCGGTGGCGGTCAGTGGTACGACTTTCAACGTAGACTCGCCCGGCTGTGCCGCAGCAGACCCCTTACTCTCGAAATAGCCGGCTCCAAGTTCCAGTGCGAGCATTGGGAGGAAGTAATGACCGACGGCGACTTCTCCGGAAAAACCGGTTTTACTGTCCAAACGAGTCGTGCTGCCACCGTTGAAATTATCAATGTTGTACGATGTGCTGGGCGAGTAAATGCCACCCTTGAGTGCCACATAATTACCAGGTTGATCCCCTGCCGATGCCAGGGAGGCGATGCTTATCAGTGCTGCTGCAAGAACTGTTGCCAATACAGTGGGAGTACGGTTGTTTTTCATGAGTTCTCCTTTTAGTAAGTTAGAAGATATTTTTTATGTGATTATTCAACAGAAAATATCTTCGTTAACGCACTTATCCAGTTTATCTGGGCATGTTTATTTAATATCTACTCATCAGTTCCGGAGGTGGATTATTCCAAAACCGGAAACGGTGCCGGTCATATCCGACTGTTCCGCATAGGAAATGCCAGCGGAAAACAGTGTTCAAGCCGCATCATCCGTACTGCCTTCTGCATACTGTCCGGCAGATTGAACAATTCCGGTTCCGCTCCAATGAATCTGGCGCATTGCATCCATACATAAAGCAGTTGCAGACCAAAGACATCGGCCGCCCGTATTTTTCCGCAATTAATGCGGACGTTATTCTCTCCACCCAATTCAATCTGGTGCAAAGAATCAACCAAGGAATCTATTCCACCGTTAGTTACACCCGATTTGGTAAAGTCGCCCTTAAGATGTGCAATTGCGCCTTCCATGTAAACTTTCACACAAGCCTCCTGATCATAATAACAATTTACGTTCAGCAGATTACACGCCACTGTTAATGTTCTGCCCAGATGGTTAATGGCAACTATCGTACCGGAGGAGAACATCGGAAAGTGAGGCTGCAACAGTCTGTTTAAACAGGGTAATATCTGAAGTTAACTACGTGTTGAAGGGAAAACCGTTATCTTGATCCGTCATTTCTAACGCAACTGTCATATTTGACGGACAGGATACCGCTCGGCTGTTAAAAATGACGGGGCCGACAGTGGTGGGGGCGTTTAATGAATCTCAATAGTACAGATATGAGTGTCGTAACTTTTTGCATTGTACATGGCGCTAACGCAGGTGACCGTATGGCATTCTGGGGTAAACGTGGAGCTTATGTTGCTGTTTGGGAAGTAGTCGACAGAACTATTAGAATTGTAGAGGTGAATTATGTTGGGACACGCGAAGACGCACCATACTGAGAGTATTAGGCTGTACGGGTCTTCTCAGGCAATTAGCAAAATACGGAAGTATGCACGTATTGCAGGAGCTGTTGAGGAGGCCGCTGATGCTATCCCGGCGGAGGAACTGTTTCCGGAGATTACCACTAATCCTCAAGGTGCATATTTAAAAGGAATTCGCTACCGTGAGGAGTTGACGCAGGTACAGCTGTCAGAGTTGACCGGCATTCAGCGCCGGCATATCAGTGAAATGGAGTCAGGAAAGAGGACTATCGGAAAAGCAATAGCCCAAAAACTCGCGGCGGTACTACGCATAGATTACCGGATGCTACTGTAACTCATGATATTACCAGAAAAATCATCAAAGGCCGACTGGATGCGTGTTGACGACAAGTTAGATGAGGATATCGATTATTCAGATATTCCTGAATTAACCGATGAAATGTTTGCAAAAGCAGGCTTCGTGCCAGCAAAGCAGTGGCCGTGTAAGATAACACCAGATACTCCCTCTGGCTTTTTTGTTCAGTTTATCGATATCGAAGAAGCTTTTACCAACGGATCTACAACAGAAGAAGCTTTATCAAATGCTTCTGAGGTACTAAAAGGCATCTTGATCTTGCGGTTTGAAAACAATATTGACATTCCGAAACCTTCAGAAGTCCAGACTGGTCAGTATGGTGTCATTCCATTCGCTACGGATAACCGCTTGACAGATAACAAAATGTAGCGGAATTTAACACTAAACAGATTTCACCGGCAAAATCAAACGTCATGGAGAGTACACGCAAATGGTACAAGGAAAAGTTAAGTGGTTCAACGACAGCAAGGGTTTTGGGTTTTTGGAGCAGGACGGCAGAGAAGATGTTTTCTGCCATTTTTCAGCGATTAGTGGAGACGGTTTTAAATCTCTGCAAGAAGGTGATGCAGTAGAGTTTGAGGTAACCAAAGGGCCTAAGGGCCTTCAGGCCGCAGACGTTCGCAAAATCTGACTTAAAAGCAAGAGACTCCGATCACCAGACAAGAGTCTCTTGCTTATTTGGGTTATCTTGGCGATTTATACAGATCGTCATGATCAAGTATCCGCAGAAGTACTATATCTGCTGTCCAGTCCGGATTGCCGGCAGGAAGATAGGCGCCTAGATCGAAAGACAGCCGGTATCGCCCATCAACTCGTGCAGACCAGGCGGAAGGATCGTTAACTATTCGCTCGATATGTAACCCCGGATGCAGCGGATCGGAGCCGAGTAGGCCGAGAGCTTTTACGATCTTTTTCCGGAGGATGTCATTGGATCGAAGCTTTTCTAAGTCCTTGAGGAATAGCTTACTTGTGACTAGCTGAGGCATCAGCTATCTCCCGGACTAACCAGTCTGGCATTGCTTCTGCACCAGTCTTACGAGCTTCTGATAGCTTTGCAAGACCTTCGTCAGACAACCGGACAGTAGGATACACAATCACCGGGGAAAGAGACAGCTTCCCGCCTTCGAGGACTTCTAAGTCGAGATAAGAGCCCGCTTCCAAGTTAAGGCTTTTACGCAACGCGGACGGCAGTCCTATACTTCCTCTTTTATCAACACTAACTAACATACACATTCCTCTTATGCTTGGATTGACAATATGATCATATATCCAATATGCCATTTTGTCAAATTACTTTATCTTCGTCAATTATGTCATAGAAACGGCTTTCCTCTGTTGGTAACTAACACTTTAGGAAGGCGTTATCTCTATCACTTCATCCGCCAAATCGAGGTAATCTGGATTATCGTAGCAAACCCATTCGAGCATCATCCCCGGCGGATCAGGGTCTTTCGTGAATTCAGCCTGTCGAGCGCCATGGTAATTTTCCAGTTTGTGAGGTGTTAGCGCCAAGTTAATTTGCCACCCCCGGCGCCAAGCTTATTTTCCAGTTTGGTTCTAATCGCCGCCAAGGTGATTTTCCAGTTATGCGATCAACGGTTTCCTT
>CAIYDX010000056.1 GCA_903925005.1 uncultured Geobacteraceae bacterium | reverse complement strand
TGAATGTTGTTCTTTTTCATGAGTACCCTCCTGATTCTTGATATCAGGAGAATAGCAGATACATGCGACAGAAAAAGTCATACTGAAAACGCAAGCGCTCTTTTAGAACGATTCAGGATGTTTTTTACATTTATTAGTCAAATTTATCGTTACTATATGCAAAAATAACGATATAGTTTCGTTGTTCAATTTAAATGCAATTCTTATTTATCGTGACCTTCACCGTAAATATGCCAAAGTTTATGCGATTTCGCGTTATAGAGGAATGAATATGTTTTTCTCATCCCAAAGGGTTTGCTCATGTACTCCAATTGTTTGGCGGGGGGGCGGTAGGGTCTTGCCGATTTTAATTATTGCCATCTTTCTTACACTATTTGCGAGCGTGGCTACGCAGGCTTTGGCATCCGTCACCAACACTGCACAGGGACCTGCTTCTGCCATTCAAGGACGACAAGAGGCGTTGATCGTCGGCAGTGAACAGGACTATCCGCCTTTCGCCACAGGCATGACTGACGACACCGCAGGCGGCTTTACCGTTGATCTATGGAAGGCTGTGGCCGCTGAAGCAGGTTTGGACTACACCATTTGTGTGCTCCCTTTTCATCAGGTTCTTCAGCGATTCAAAGAGGGTAAAGTCAATGTTTTGATCAATCTCGCGATTTCCGACGAGCGACGTCAGTTCGCCGATTTCAGTGTCCCCCATGTCACTGTTCACGGTGCTATCTTTGTACGCAAGGGCAAGTCTGGTATCCATACAGAGGATGACCTTGCCGGAAAATCCATCATCGTTCTCAAAGCCGATCTGGCACACGATTATGCCGTATCCAAAGGTTGGGCTAAACAGTTAGTTCTGGTGGATACCGCCGCAGAAGGCATGAGGCTCCTAGCATCTGGCAAGCACGACGCGATGCTGCTGAGTAAACTTGCTGGAATGCTGACGCTGCAAGCAACGAAGCTGACCAATATTACAGCACTGAAAGTCAAGGCGAGGTTCTCGCAGAAATTCGCATTTGCCGTGCCAAAAGGTCAGCCCGAGTTGTTGAGCAAGCTCAATGAAGGATTGGCTCTCGCCAAGTCCAACGGCACATACGATGCGCTGTACGAAAAATGGTTTGGCATTTACGAAGTGAAAGAAGTCGGTCTCCGAGACTTAATGAAGTACATCATACCGTTAGTCGTGATATTTCTTTGTTTCGCAGGGTATGTTTTTTATCGGCGGCAGGTTGAACGCAAAGAAGCAGAAAGGAAATATCGCGATCTTTATGATCATGCTCCAGACATGTTTCTGTCTATTGATGTTAAAAGTGCCGCTATCATTGATTGCAATCAGACCTTGTTGAATATCACAGGTTATTCCAGAGAAGAAGTGGTTGGTCGTTCTATGAACGAACTTTACCACGCGGATTGTGCCGACCAAGTACGGGTCGCGTTTCAGACATTCATGGCCAACAAAGAAGTGCTAGATGCGGAGCTTCAATTGCGGTGCAAGAACGGTAATAAAGTATATGTGAGCATGAATGCCTCGGCTGTATGCGATGAACACGGACGTGCACTACGCAGTCGCACGGCACTGCGCGACATAACCGAGCGAAAACAGGCTGAGAAGGCACTGCTCAAGGTTAAAGAACAATTCTCAAATTTTTTGGAGAGCAGCAGAGATGTCATCGCTATGATGGACACTGACTACAAATATACATTGTTTAATAACGCTTTCCACAATGAATTTATGAAGATCTTTGGCAAAGATCTCAAGCTGGGCGACTCAATGCTTCAGGCACTTGAACAGCATCCTGAAGATCTTGCTAATGGTAAGGAATATTGGAATCGTGCCTTTGAGGGCGAAGATTTTACAATTACCCAGCAGTTTGGAGATGCAAAGCTGGAACGTAACTGGTACGAGCTACGCTTCAGCCCAATCCGCGACAGCGAAGACAAAGTAGTCGGAGCAGTGCACATTGTCCGCAATACCACCGAACGTAAACAGATGGAGGAAAGACTTCGGGTTAGCGCAACCAGATTCAAAGCAATAATCAATGCTTCTCCCGTTCCGAAGGCTTTGAATGATGACAACATGAACGTAACGTTACTGAATCCTGCGTTTATCAGGACTTTTGGTTATACATTGGAGGATATCCCCACCCTTGAAAGTTGGTGGACAAGAGCTTTTCCTGATCATGAATACCGGCAATATATAGTTGATGCCTGGAGATCAAGGCTTGAAAAAGCTAAAAAGGATGGTTCAGAGTTTGAGCCGTTAGAGGCTAATATCAGATGCAAAGATGGTACGGTTAGAACCGTAATGGCTGATGCGGCTCCTTTAGGAGAATCCTTTGCTGGGGAACATCTAGTAATTCTCATTGACTTAACGGATCGTATCAAAATAGAAGAATCACTGCGAAATTCAAAAATATTTGTGGAAAGCATTATCGATCAAAGTCCGATCAACATGTGGATCTCAGACGACAAAGGGGTTCTGATACGGGCAAATAAGGCGTTACGAGAACAACTCAAGGTAACTGATGACGAGATTGTCGGAAAATATAACATTTTTGACGACCCAATAATTGAAGAACATGGGTTCATGCCTCAAGTGCATGACGTTTTCGATAATGGGCATACTGCCCGTTTTACAATTGCCTACGATACTTCCCTAAATGGTAACTTGCATCTGGAAAATACCTCAAAGTCAACTCTTGAAGTGACTATATCTCCGGTTATAAATTCTGAAGGTAAAGTGACTAATGCCATAATTCAGCACCTGGATATAGGCGAGTTGAAACTATTGGAAGAGAATCTTAGAGCTGCAATGTTGGCCGCCGAATCCGCAAACCGCGCCAAAAGCGAGTTCCTTGCGAACATGAGCCATGAGATTCGTACTCCAATGAACGGCGTGCTCGGCATGGCTCACCTTCTGGAAATGACTAGCCTGACTATAGAACAGCGCGAGTATATTGAGGCTCTCAAGCTTTCCGGCAAAAACTTGCTTTCCGTGATCACTGACATCCTTGACCTTTCAAAAATCGAAGCAGGAAAGATAATCGTAGAATCGGCTGAATTCAGCCTGCACCACTGCATCAACGATGTTGTCCTGATGCTAAAAACCGTCGCTTATGAAAAACGCCTTACTCTCGATCTGAAACTATCCAAGGACATCCCTATACTCCTGGTGGGAGACCAGTTGCGGATCAAGCAGATACTGCTCAACCTACTGGGGAACGCCGTCAAGTTTACGGCACAGGGTCATGTTACAATATCCACCAAAATCGTCGAGCAGCAAGATAACTTTGTCCTCTTACAGATAGCGGTTCGCGACAGTGGGATAGGTATCTCTCCCGAATCTCTCGATACTATTTTCAGGCCGTTCATCCAGGAAGATGGTTCCTTCACCAGAAAATACGGCGGTACTGGGCTCGGTTTAACCATCAGTCTCCGTCTGGCGGAACTAATGGGTGGTACAATAAGAGTAGAAAGCTCGCCAGGCGTCGGCAGCTGTTTCACTGTCACGCTGCCGTTCTCGGTTGGCAGGGATACCGCCAACATCCAGACGGCTCCCTCAAAAACTACAGTCGGCTGGGATGGCCCGCCTCTGCGGATACTGTTTGCAGAAGACGATCAAGTTAATATTAAATTCGGGGCAACACTGCTCAAAAAGTGGGGACTTGATGTCATTGTTGTCGAAGACGGCAGGGAATGCCTTACCGCTCTGGAGCAAGGCACATTCGATCTGGTGTTGATGGACATTCAGATGCCGGTTATGAACGGAGAAGAAGCGTTGCGTGAGATACGCTCTAAAGAGCAGGGAACAAATAACCACCAGCCGGTTATCGCCATGACAGCGTACTCGATGCATGGCGATATGGAGCGATTTTTGGGTGTGGGCTTTGATGGCTATGTAGCGAAGCCACTCATTACAAGTGACCTTGTTGTTGAGATAAAGCGGGCCATGGGTTTGTCTGGTGAAGTTAGTGATGAAATTCATGGATAAACGTTTCAGAATACTGGCTGTGGATGATGATCCGGTCAACATCCAGCTTATGGCAGCTGTACTCAAAGACGACTTCGACATGTTCACGGCGCTGAACGGTCACGACGCCATCTACTAGCTTGTAGAGCACAAGCCCGATCTGATCCTTCTGGACGTGATGATGCCGGATATAAACGGTTTCGAGGTTTGCAAGATCATAAAGGCAGATGAAAGGTTTGCGGATATTCCTGTAATCTTCCTGACGGCATTGGATACTCAGGACGGTGAATCGCAGGGTCTTGAATTCGGTGGTATTGATTACCTCATCAAGCCGATCAATTTTGCTCTGCTCAAGCTGCGGGTGCGTAACCATATCACATTGAAGGAGCGCAATGATCTTGTAAAGGAACAACGGGACTTACTTGCCAGTCAGAAAGCTGAACTGGAAGCGGCACTTGCGAGGGTCAAACAGTTGGACGGGATTATCCCGATCTGTTCGTACTGTAAAAAGATTAGGAATGACCAGAATAGCTGGCAACAACTAGAACAATACATCACCGAGCATTCTGAAGCTATGTTCAGTCACGGAGCTTTTCCAGACTGCGCTGAAGAACAATTGAAAACGATTAGAAGTATTTCTCATTGAGAAAGTACGGTTGAGCGACCATGTACGTTGAATCATGGCAACGATATTCATTCTCCTGTCACGGAGCTACTACATACCAAGCATTTCCCATCCCATGACCATAAACATCATCCTCATCTTTATCCTTGTTAAAGTAGTAAAGAGGCTGGCCTTTGTAGGTAGTCTGTTTACGCCCGTCATCGCGGATTATGGTACCGATCGCAGCTGAATTGATGCCAGCTTTCGGTTCGACCGTGTCAGCAAAGAATGGCAGCCACTTCTCAATGCAGCCATTGCCTGCACCGCACATGCTTTTGCCAGGCGCATCTTTCTTGAACAGATACAGCGCCATGCCTTTGTCGTCAACAAGATAGGTGCCTAAGTCGTATTTAGCCTTGGTCGTCAACGTTGTCGCAACTGAAAACGATGCAGAAAATATTGTGCTCGTAAATATGATCATAGCCAAAACGACCGCTCTATTGAATATTCTCATAGTCGTATCTCCACCTTTTTATTATTTACGGTTAAAGTTTATCTCTTGAAAAAAAGGATGTCAATTTAAATAAGATAGAATCGGTCTTATTTTGCCGACTAATAGTTGCCAGCTTAGTAACTGCATCGTGATTGAAATATTGGTTTAGCGTATTCCATATAAACCGTCAAATGTGGCAGTAATGTTAAACATGACAGATTCAGCGGACGGTTCCCCCCCTCACACCGTATGGTCTCTACCCTCTTTCCCCCGTACAATCGGATGATTACACTTGCAGTGTCCACAAGTATTCTCTGGCACGGTAGTTGCGATGCACTCTTGGCAGATCAATATCCTTGGAGCACCGCTCGATATTCGTGCCCCGTTTGAAAACCGATACGGTTTTCAAACGGGAAAATTTTACGGGATTAAGTTGGAAACGCGCCGATTTCAATTTTGAGATTGATCCAAGTGGGGAATTATAAATGCCAAAACGGATACTCATAGCAGAAGATGATGCTGGAAGCAGAGAACTCATCACTATGCATGCAATTAATAGCGGTTATGATGTCGTCGCGGTCACTGATGGTGTTGATTTATTGACCATGTCTGTTAATGAACGGTTTGATCTGATTATCACTGATTTGATGATGATAGATCTGAATGGCGCATCAGCTACTGAAATCATGAAAATGATGGGAAACACAGTTCCGGTTATAGCTGTAACGGCACTGTCAGCGGACAATATTCTTCTTGTTAAAGATAAATTTAAACAGGTATTTCATAAACCTTGCAATTATAAAGATCTATTTTCGTATGTAGAATTATTGATCGGAAAATAGGCCAGCTTGTAAAACGGAACCGGGAATTCCAATCCTGATTACGACTTTGAGCCGGAGTTATTTAACAACCAAATTTTCCTGTATTGTTCTAGTTTTGTGGTTCAGATTTCTCAACAATCTGTATCAACTCCATGCAGGTCTGATGGATCTCGGCTTCACTGTAATTTGCACTTTTCAATGTATGCAGCAATGAAAGTGCCAAATCGGGGGGAGCCGAGTGCGTTTCAAATGACGCGCTAAGGGGCGTAAAATCAGGCTGCAAACTAATTCCTGCCAAATTTAGAACAATCATCTCAATATCTCCTTTTTCTTGGGCTGCTGTCGTAGTAGCTATTGCCATGACAGTTTCAATTCTCTGTTGGTTTGTGCAGCGCCCTTTTTCGTATGAAAAATACAAAGCAACTAACGCACCAAAAAGAACATATTGGGTTGTAAACGTTCAACTCTGCGATTGTATGGGATAAAAGTAAAAACCAAAATTGTGGGGTAAAGAAAAATATGTGTGTGTAATCCGTCATGTTTAACATAACTGCCATATATGAAGGATCGCTTGGATGGGTACATCTAGCCCGTTTTCTGCCGTCAAACTCCTGCTTATCCATTTAGCATGTACAATCAGGCAGTTGTGCTTTATGGAGTCGTAGGCCTTTTATGGCGCGGTAGTTGCTTTATATGTTTCAGAAACAAAGTAATTCAACTAACAGGGAGGTCAAAAATGGGACACAATAAAAACCCAGGCACAGGCTATAACAGAGACCATGATCACGGTACAGACCATGACCACGGAAAAGAGCACGGCAAAGAACACCACGAGGGGTATGAACCTGGCACTGAGCACCACAAAGGACATGTTCCAGGAACGGAGCTCCGCGAAGGTAATAAACCGGGCACAGATCATCAAAAGAGCCATAAACTCGGAACCAAGAACCACTGAGGTGAACCGGGAAAAGTGGATACAACAGAAAGTCTGGTTTAGGTGATTTGGCAAAAGCGAAAATGTCTCGATATGCCAGCTCGGTTAAACATGACAGATTATGCGGACGGTTTCCCTTTGCCCCGTGCTGTTTACGCCAGGGTGTTTTAACGTATTGATATGCTTTGTTGACTTTACGTTATAGTGGGGTAAATTAACCGCCGATGGCGGACAAAAACGGAATCCGAATCACATAGATGCTCTCTTGCCGCGCTCCCGGTGGTTGTTAAGACTGTTTTAAACAGCGGGAGTTTTCATGTCTAAGCTGAATAAGTATTACATCTCTATTGGCATATCAGCGCTACTGCTTTTGATTCTGTTCACTGTTATCGCCTTGCCGATAATTGCCAGGGACAAGGCCGCGGAGGCGATCCATGCGGCCACCGGGCGGAGGGCACATATAGGTTCCGTATCCATCAATCCCTTCACGCTGACCGCAACCGTTACTGAATTTGCCATCGATGAAAATATGGGGGGTACTCCCCTGTTTGGATGTCGGCGGTTCCGCGTCTCGCTCTCTCCGGCGTCAATCTACAAACGTGCCCTGATACTTTCGAACGTAAACATCGATTCACCCGCCTTCAGCCTGGCCCGCACCGCTCCGAATCGCTACAACTTCAGTGACATACTTGATAAACAGGGACATGCGACCAAGCAGGAGAAGAAACATGATTTCCTGTTTTCCTTCAATAACATCATCGTTACCAACGGCTCGCTCGATTTTGACGACCAGGCGGTGGCTGGGGGAAGAAAACACACTATCCGCACGCTGAATGTAGCAATCCCCTTTATCAGCAACATACCGTATCTGGCGGAGCAGTACATCGATCCCAAAATATCAGCTCTGGTCGATGGCGCCCCTTTCAGCTTTGCAGGCAAGCTCAAGCCGCTGAGCAAGTCTTTGGAAACCTCCGTACACATTAGCCTGAAAAAGCTCAGCCTGCCCCAGTTCGTAGCCTATTCGCCCATTAAGCCTCCGGTAGGCCTGGCCTCGGGTAATTCCATTTCTAAATCAAGTATGATATAAATGTCTCATTCTCTTTATCCGGAGGTGAGTCATGGCACGTAGAGCAGGTGGTCACCAGTTCCTTGAAAAGGCAAAAGAGCTTTTGGTCAGCGCCAAGACAGCTAAAGAAGTCAGGCAGGCTCAGGCTGTTATCCTACCGCTTGAATTCAATATGTCTCTTGAACAGACATCTGCAATAACAGGCATATCCAGGAACTGGGTCAATCAGTTGCGTAATGAGTTTATTCACGCCAGCGGCATTGTTCAAAACAACAAATCACATGGTGGTAGGCACCGTGAAAACATGTCGCCTGCCGATGAGGCCACGTTTCTGGCTCCGTTCATAGAAAAGGCAAAAGTTGGCGGCATGTTGGTTGTCAGCGAAATCAAGGATGCTTTGCAGGCCAAGCTTGGACGTACTGTAGCCCTGGCATCGGTTTACAACCTTTTGCATCGCAATGATTGGCGTAAACTTGTGCCGGACAAACGTCATCCAAAATCCGATCCAGAGGCCCAAGAGGCCTTTAAAAAAACTCCCGGAAATACTCTCAGAGATTAACGTAGAGTGGCCGGGAGAAGGCCCAATAAGGTTAATGTTTCAAGATGAAGCCCGGTTTGGCCGCATTTCGGATGTCCGGCGCAGTTGGTGTCCAAAGCCGTATCGTCCAATATGCCAGGCGATGGTGACTCAGGAATATACATACGCATATGCGGCCGTTTCTGTCTCTGACGGCAAGATGGACTCTTTGGTTCTGCCACATGTCAACACAGTTTGTATGCAAATATTTCTGGATGAAGTTGCAGAACGACATCCGGAAGATCGGATCATAATGGTAATAGATGGTGCCGGTTGGCATAATTCAGGATCACTGTTGATACCTGATAATATGCGTTTGGTGAAGCTGCCACCATACTCACCAGAACTTAATCCAGTTGAGCATATATGGGATGATCTGCGGGAAAAATCTTTCCATAACCGGGTGTTTAAAAGCATAGGTGCTCTTGAAAATCATCTCTGCCAGTCGCTCAAGGAGATGGAAGATAACCAGCAACGCGTACAGTCGATAGTATCATGGCCATGGATTATAAGCTCACTCTTGATTTAGAAATGGAAT
>CAIYDX010000055.1 GCA_903925005.1 uncultured Geobacteraceae bacterium | reverse complement strand
CATCCTCATCAATTGACCAATTCAAAGCTTTTAAAACCATATCCAGATGCTATTCGATAAGTTAAAAAATCATTACGGTCAATAGTAAAAATGCGCTGAACATCTAACATTTGTGCCACAGCTACTAAAGATGCATCGGCTAAATCCATAGGATTATCTGCATATTTTTCCATCAATAACAATGCTATTTTTAAGCTTTCGTCATCAAGTGAACAGATAGTTATACCTTTCTTTTGAACAAAAGCACCTAATGCCAACGCTGCTTTACTACCTGGCGTTAATAAATGAAATGCTTCTGTTAAAACGGATACAGTACTTAATAAAGGCTCACTAATTGTTTTTAAAGCGCTTAAGCAACGTGTGTGATAATTATCTTTAGGGTTAAATAGAGCAACTAACGGCCCTGTATCTACCAAAATCATAACTAAATCTTGTTTTGTAAAATAGCTTTAATGCCCTGCTTCGCATTAGCAGAAGAAACTAAAGTTTCGTCACCTTCGCCTAAGTCTAACTGCGAAAAAATCTCATAAGCGCTATTTTTTTGGGAAATAGGCTCGGAAGTTTCAAGCAATATCAATTTAGCGTGCTTCCCAAACCAGTTTTTGTAAATCGCAGGCAAACATATTTGCCCATCTTTTTGAATCATTGCTTCTAACTCAATAGCCTGCATAAGCACTACACCTCAGGATATATTAAGGATTAAATATAATAATTTGTACACTTGCTCTTTTGTGGGAGTTGAAAACCGCTTCCAAGAAAAGCCTTTAAGTCTATGTTATTGAATTTTTGTTCTTTTGGTGCATATTACACCTATATGCTTATTTTACTAAATACTAGATCTTAATCCCCTAAGTCCCTTACACTTGCTATAATTCAAGCATTGCAAACACATGCCGGATTAACGCTGTGACAAATCGCCCACGCATCTACAACAAACTTGTTAGAGACTTAATCCCTGAGCAAATAAGCCAATCTGGAAAGCAGGCCGACATAGGCACGCTAAATGATGAAGAGTTTCATTAAGCCCTGAAAATCAAACTTCTAGAAGAAGCGCATGAACTGTTTCATGCCAATAATAGAGAGGCGATTTTAAATGAATCAGCTGATTTACTGGAGCTGATAGAAACCTTACTTAAGCATCATGCTATTAACGTAACAGGTGTCTTTGCTAGGCAAAAACAAAAACGCGAAACCGCTGGTAGTTTTGATAAGCGCCATATTTTATATGCCACCTCATCGCCACCATAAAGTGTGGTCTGACCCCTATAGACCCCTATATGCTTCTATATGCCCCTTGAAATATATGATCCTTCCAAACATGGTATATGGGAGATTGTATTAAATGATGATAACGTAAACTTTATAGCTAAACGCTATGACAATTAAGTTAAAATTCGTTATACATTTAAAACACTTACCGTACACAAATGAACCACCCAATTTATCTTGATTACGCCGCTACTACGCCTACGGCACCAGAAGTTGCTTTAGCAATGGCAGAGTGTTTAACTTTAGAAGGTGAATTTGCCAACCCTGCCTCTTTACAGCATAACTTTGGTGAACGAGCTTACAACCTAGTTGAAAAAGCACGTGCAGATATTGCAAATTTTTTTAACTGCAAAACTAACGATCTTGTTTTTACATCCGGTGCAACAGAAGCTAATAACCTAGCCATAAAAGGCTTAGCGCTTAGCCTACAAAATAAACGCAAACACATTATTACCAGCGCCACAGAACATAAAGCGGTTATAGATACCTGCAAATATTTGGAAACACTTGGTTTTAACGTCACCTATTTAAAACCTGACAATAATGGCCTGATTGAACTAGACACTCTTTTAGCAGCCATCACAGAAGATACCTTCTTAGTTTCATTAATGCATGTAAACAATGAAACCGGTGTTATCCAAAACATCGAAGAAATTGCACAAGCAATTCAACATAAACACCAAACACACCCAGATAACAAAATATACTTTCATGTAGATGCCGCCCAAAGTGTAGGCAAACTTAATATAGACCTAAGCCAAACCGCTATTGATTTATTATCTATTTCTGGGCATAAATGCTATGGTCCCAAAGGCATTGGTTGTTTATATATCCGCAACAGAAAACAACAACGGCTAATGCCATTAATGCAAGGTGGTGGCCAAGAATTCGGACTCCGCCCCGGTACCTTACCTACTCATCAAATAGTTGGCATGGGCACCGCTATTAAACTAGCGAGTGATTCCTTACACAAAGACAATCAACACACACAACACCTTGCCTACCTATTAACTACAAAACTTAAGCAGCTAGGTGGTGTGTATTTTAATGGTCATCAACATCAAAAACTTGCTACCATCATCAATATTAGTTTTGATAATGTCGGTTCAGATTCTTTATTAATAAGACTACGAGATCAAATTGCTATTGCAAATGGTTCAGCTTGTAATACAGGTACCATCGAAGCATCCCATGTGCTTAGGGCTATGGGTATTGAAGGTGATAGACTTTACGGTGCAATCCGAATAAGTATCGGTAGATATACAACAGAACAAGATATCCAAAGGACTGGGGAAATAATTTGTAAAGAAGTATTAACCTTAAGACAACTTGCCTTGGAAGATTAAACAATGCTCGGTAAAAAAGTCCTCAATAATCTCTACTGGCATACAGACCTAAGCGCTGATCAGCCTGAAGAATTTCAAGCACGCATTACTCAAGCAGAAAAACTTAGCAGTTTAAAAGCTGGTGTTGATTACAATATCGTAAAATATGACCTTAACAGTCAAATGCTGTCTTTGCTCTGGTATCCCGACTTTTTTATCCAAGCTTTCCCTGCTTTAGAAACTAGTTATCGCATTGATCTTGAAGTAGAGCGCGTTGAAAAGCGTAGTTATCAAACAT
>CAIYDX010000054.1 GCA_903925005.1 uncultured Geobacteraceae bacterium | reverse complement strand
TCTTTGACGTCCGCGAAGCAATCACTGTTCAAACAAAGTTGAAGTGCAAGAAATAATATATAAGCAAAACAGCTTATATTTCGTCGCATGAAATTACTCAAGAGTGCCGAGTTTTCGCACTAAATGTGACGATTATTGTTGACTGCGATAGTGGTCTTCAATCCACTGTTCCGTAAGATGATCGAGTTCGTCTAGCTGTTGCTGAGAATAATGCTCCGGAGCATATCCCATTTCAAGCCATGAGATCAGGCGATCCTCAATCTGTTCTATTGGAAATTGCGGATGTTCGGATTGAATGCGCTGAACGGCCTCGTCGATAGTGAGCCGTGTCCCATCCGGCCAGATGAGCTTGCGAGCCTTGGCATCAACTTCCATTGCCTCTAATAATGGCGCGAGCGTGTCAATGACTTCGATGGTTAGCTCGCCGTCAGGAGAATCCATCCAATCGAGTAGACCTTCAACAAAAGGGTTGCTCTCGGGCAGGGGTGTCTTCTTCTTTTCTTTCATGACGTAATCCTATCACCACCGGGTCAGGGTTTGCGCGCAAGGCGGAACTTCAATCGGCTCTGCTCGATGCTCAAATCGACCCATTCAGTAGTCAGCGACTTGAAACGCTTGTAGTTACCGATCTGGCGACGAGCCTCTCGCACGCAGTCCTTTGGAATGTAATCAGTGCGGCTTTTCATATCACGCGTGTAGCTGAGTTGATAGTACGGCCCGTGCTGATTTTCCGGATCCTTATATTGCCGTGTCAATGATCCGGGTCGCATTGGTTCGAGCACGGCCAGTTCCGTCTTGATCTTCTCAATGCGCTTTTCGATCTGTTTGAGGCGTTTTTCAGTCATATGTATAGCATACATATGCTATACTATAAAAGCAATAACAACATGAAAGGAAACGTCATGTCACTATGGTTTCACTGGTGGGAGGCAATCTGGTTGTTAAGGCCGGCATGCTCGCGTTTGCGCAGCTTTATGTGGTTTGCTGCCTGTGTGGCGGGGTTGACGGTACGCACGGAGTTGATGGGGGTAACCAGCATCGTGCGCGCACTGAAGTTGCATCCCCGTCTCTATAACAAATTGCTCGATAACTTTCACAGCACCGCCGTGAAGCCGGATAAAATCTCGGCGCTCTGGGGGCAAGTGGCGCTGCGACTGTTTTCTAACCCCCTCCGCGTCAATGGCCGGCTGGTTCTTGTCGGCGATGGCATCAAGGTGGCCAAGTGCGGCAAAAAGATGCCGGCTGTGAAACTGCTGCACCAGCAGTCGGATTCCAATACAAAGCCGGAATACATCATGGGACATTCCATGCAGGCTGTCAGTTTGCTCGCGCGCGCTGCGGATAGCGTTTTTGCAGTTCCTCTCGCCGCGCGTATTCATGAAGGGCTGGTATGGTCTAACCGCGACCGGCGAACCTTGCTCGACAAAATGCTTTCGTTGCTTGATACCATCGCGATCGGACAGCCTTTCTACTTCGTCGCCGACGCCTATTATGCCGCCGGCAAGATTGTCAAAGGCTTGCTCGCCAAGAACAATCACCTGCTAAGCCGGGTCAAGTCCAATGCGGTCGCCTATATGCCGTGTCCCCAGCAGTGCCAGAAGAAGCGGGGACGTCCAAAAGTCTATGGACAGAAGGTGATGCTCAACTCCCTATTGCACGACCAGAAATCAATGCAACGGGCCGCAAGTCCAATTTATGGCGAACAGAACGTCATGATCAACTACCGGGTATGCGACTTGATGTGGCGTCCTGTTGGCCAACTCGTGCGCTTCGTCGCTGTTGTCCATCCATCAAGAGGGCTCTGCCTGCTGATGTGCACGGATACATCCTTGGACGCCATTGAGATCATTCGTCTGTATGGCCTGCGTTTCAAGATCGAGCATAGCTTCAAGCAGGCCGTGCGTCTCATCGGCTCCTTCTCTTATCACTTCTGGATGCGTGATATGAAGCCGCTGAAACGTAACAACGGAAATCAGCATCTTCACCGTGAATCGCTCAAATACAGAGATGCCATCAAACGAAAGATTAACGCCTACCATGTGTTCATCCAGGCTGGTGTCGTCGCACAAGGTTTGCTTCAGTATCTCTCCGCAACCTTTCCTTCGCTCGTGTGGAGCTCCTTCGGTTCCTGGCTCAGAACTATTCGCCCAGGTATTCCTCCCTCTGAACTCGTCGTGGCTAACGCACTCCGTAATACCATGCCTTATTTTCTATTGACTAACTCTCAACAGAATATTCTTGCGAAATTCATTGTCGAACGGCAGGATCAAGATAAAATGGATATGTTCCGCCTCGCGGCGTAGGCGAAAGTCCGGACTCTTGAGAGTATTTATTAAACAGTTAAATATTTAATATTGATTCTAAGAATTACTGTATCACTTGAATATGTAGCCATAAGATAAATACATTGTTCAAGTTATCAATCCAACTACTCCATATCATCAGCAATCTATCCATGATAGTTTGATTGCTATTCATAGCAAATAATCTAGTCAGTATTTTTTTACTTTTTATCACCTAATGTTATGAGACAAATAATACCACTAGGAGATCATGGCGATGAAAGACTTAAAGATTCCTGAAACCAACGTATCTGAAACCTACCAAAGAATTGCTGATGATTCTGCCTATCCTGTAATTGATGAATATGGAAACATTACGAAACTTGTAAAAGATGAAAGTTTTCAGACTTTCATCGAGAAGTTAATCCAAATTGAGAAATTCATTGAAGCAGTTTTAGAAAATGATGAAATAGCTTTCAGTACAAAGACTGGAGGTGGCGTTAAACGATTTCCTTTGTCAACTTTCTATGACTC
>CAIYDX010000053.1 GCA_903925005.1 uncultured Geobacteraceae bacterium | reverse complement strand
TCTTTTTTCTTACGAACAACCTTTTTTGATGGGCTTGCCATTCGGTTTCTCCAGAGCTAGTTAAATTATTTCTTCTTACCGGCGACAGTACGTGCAGGACCTTTTCGCGTACGTGCATTTGTTTTTGTACGCTGTCCATTGCAGGGGAGACCTTTACGATGACGGAGTCCTCTATAACATCCAAGATCCATGAGGCGCTTGATATTCATAGAAATCTCACGACGCAAATCACCTTCAACCTTGCAATTACGATCAATCTCTTCACGAAGCCGGGCAACTTCTGCCTCAGTAAGTTTATCAGTACGCGTATCCGGATTAATCTGGCTAGCAGCAAGAATACGTTCTGCTGAAGAATTACCTATACCGTAGATGTACGTTAACGCGATAACAATTCGTTTGTTTTTTGGTAAATCAATACCTGAAATACGTGCCAATGGAAATACCCCCTTTAATAACTCATCCCTGACGTTGAGAATGCTTAGGGATGTCGCAGATAACACGCACAACACCCTTGCGTTTGACTATTTTACACTTGTCACATATCTTTTTTACAGATGCACGTACTTTCATATAACTCCCCTTGCACGGATTCGTTTTTCATATCCGCGTTAGTATCTCAGGTCCGTTTTCAGTGATAGCAACCGTGTGTTCAAAATGAGCCGACAAACCACCATCACACGTTACAACAGTCCAATTATCATTTAGAACTTTAACTTCATGAGATTTTTCATTAATCATTGGCTCAATAGCCAGAACCATACCGGGCTTAAGTTTAACGCCTTTACCTGCAAAACCATAATTCGGCACCTGAGGATCTTCATGCAGACTTCGTCCTATACCATGGCCGACAAAATCTCTAACTACGGAATACCCTCTGGATTCTACATAATTTTGAACAGCAGCGGATATATCACCGAGCCTGTTTCCTGGAATAGCTTTTTCAATGGCAGCAAATAAAGATTCCCGTGTTACCGTAATCAGATCTTTTGCTGTTTGAGACACTTCACCAACAGGTACAGTAATGGCTGAATCCCCATAATAATCGTCGTAAATAACGCCGAAATCGAGGCTAAGTATATCGCCAGATTTTAACGGGTCTTTATTAGGCAAACCATGTACTACCTGATTATTTGGCGAACAACACAATGAGCTTGGATATTTATGATAACCGCGAAAAGCGCATCTTGCTTTGCGCTTTAAAGCTTCAGAAGAAGCAAATTGCTCAAGTTCAAATGTAGTAGCCCCGGGACATACAAGGCAACGCAAACCTTCAAGAATCTCGGCTACAATACTGCAAGCAACTTTCATCCTCTCAATCTCTCGACAAGATTTAAGAATGATCACCAAAACCACCCTTATCCACAATAGAAGCTATTTGGTTTTGTATCTCGACGATAGAACCACTACCTGGCACGCTATAAAAAACACCTAAATCTTTAAAATATGATTTCAGAGCAGACGTTTGCTGTTCATAGACTTTAAGTCGATTAATTACGGTAGACTCGGAATCATCGTCACGCTGAACAAGTGAAGTCCCGCAATAATTACAGACACCTTCTTGCTCAGGCTTGTCATAAATTACATGAAAACCTTTACCGCAAGATGGACAAGTCCTTCTACCGGACAACCTTTTGATCAACTCATCGTTGTCTACTTCCAACGAAATCACAAAGTCGATCTTTTTGCCAACTTCTGCAAGCATTACTATCAGTGCATCAGCCTGCGGTATAGTCCGTGGAAAACCATCCAAGATAAAACCGGCCAAACAATCGTCCTGAGAAACACGCTCTTTGACCAGCCCAAGAACAATTTCATCAGAAACAAGGCCGCCGGCATCCATGATTGACTTAGCCGCAACACCAAGAGGGCTTTTGGCCTTTACAGCAGCCCGCAACATATCTCCAGTCGATATCTGAGGAATACTATAACGCTCAACGATAAACTGGGCCTGAGTCCCTTTTCCGGATCCAGGAGGTCCAAAGAGAACAACATTCACGCCTATCGTCTCCCTTTAATACGAACACCTTTAAGAAAACCCTCATAATTCCGGGTAATCAAGTGAGATTCGATCTGGGATACCGTATCCATCCCGACACCAACAGCAATCAAAAGCGCAGTACCCCCGAAATAAAAGGGGAGATTAAACTTCCCGATCAGAATTGAGGGTAAAACACACACAATCGATATATATATTGCTCCGGCAAATGTAAGTCGCGTAAGCACAGAGTCAATAAAATCAGAGGTCTCTTTACCGGGCCGAATCCCAGGTATATAGCCACCCTGCTTCTTGATGTTATCAGCCACGTCTATCGGGTTAAAAGTCACAGCCGTATAGAAGTAGCAGAAGAACACGATAAAAGCAACGAAAAAGATGTTATACACTAATTTGCCTGGGGACAAGCTTTTAGCCGCTTCCTGAACCCAAGGAATATTAATAAAGTTTGCAATAGTAGCTGGAAACATAATAATAGACGAAGCAAATATAGGTGGGATAACACCGGCCATATTTATCTTTAATGGCAAATGCGAAGTTTGGGCATTAAAAGTTTTGAGACCTACTACTCTTTTAGCATAATGAATTGACAATCGCCGCTGCCCACGCTCTACGAAAACTATTGCAGCAATGACAGCAAACATTACCGCCAATACGAATATTATGACAAATAACGAGATTTGGCCGGCATTTAATAACTTTATTGTGTTCCCGATTGCAGCAGGCATTCTTACAATGATACCGGCAAAAATGATCAGCGAAATACCATTACCGATCCCCTTCTCGGACATCTGCTCACCAAGCCACATTATAAAAGCTGTACCAGCGGTCAAGGTTATGACCGTCATGATTCTAAAACTCCAGCCAGGGCTCGGAACAACAAGTTCCCCCGCAGGCCCACGCATACTTTCGAGACCTACCGAGATTCCCAACCCTTGAACAACGCTTAGAACCATCGTTCCATAGCGGGTATACTGAATTATCTTTTTACGACCGGACTCACCCTCTTTAGACAGCTTTTCAATGGCAGGCACCACTACTGTGAGAAGCTGAAAAATGATTGACGATGAAATATACGGCATGATGCCGAGCGCAAAAACGGTTAATCGCTCCAAAGCACCACCAGAAAACATATCAAACAGGCCTAAAAGAGTCCCTTGTGACTGCTTAAAAAAATGGGATAACGCAATTCGATCAATTCCAGGAGTCGGTATATGACAACCAACGCGATATACAGCAAGCATTCCCAAAGAGAACAAAACACGCTTTTTTAACTCAGGAATCTTGAATATATTCTGGAGAGCTTCAAACACTATGCTATCTCCTCAATACTTCCGCCAGCAGCAATGATTTTATCCTTGGCAGTTTGGCTGAATTTATTTGCCGATACCTTAAATGATTTGGTAATGTCGCCATTGCCAAGAATCTTAACAGCCAAACGATCTGACTTAACCAGACCTTTAGAGACAAGAGACGTTACATCAATTACGGAACCTGGTTCAAATGCATCAAGCTGACTAATGTTTACAAGTGAAAACTCTACACGATCCAACGGAGTGAATCCGCGCTTTGGCAAACGGCGCTGCAGCGGCATCTGGCCACCCTCGAAACCGGCTTTTATACTTCCACCTGAACGGGCCTTCTGGCCTTTATGACCTTTAGTTGCAGTCTTTCCGTGACCGGAGCCGGTACCACGACCGATACGTTTCCTGTTTTTTGTTGACCCGACAGAAGGTCTCAGATTATTAAGTTCCATGAAAGTCGACCCCTTTATCTATTCAACGGTCAATAAATGACCAACTTTGTTAATCATGCCCCTAATTTGCGGGCTATCTTGGCGCTGAACAGTCTGATTCAATTTTGACAGACCAAGGCCGGCTACAACAGCACGATGCTTCTTAGGAGTGCATATTGTACTTTTTGTGAGTGTTATCTTAAGCAGATTGCTCATAATTAGTTCCCCGCATTTTAAAGATTATTCAGTGATACCACGACGGGCTGCGATCTCTTCCGGAGTCTTAAGACGCTGAAGACCTTGAAAAGCAGCTTTAATAACGTTATGTGGATTATTAGAACCCAAACATTTCGAAAGAATATTATTTATGCCGGCCGCTTCGAAGATTGCTCGGGCAGCTCCACCGGCGATAACACCTGTACCGGCAGAAGCCGGCTTCATAAGAAGGCGACCAGCACCGAATTTACCCTCGATTTCAAAAGGAATCGTCTGGCTTGAATTAACAGGAACCTTGATAAGATTCTTTTTAGCCTGTTCTACGCCTTTCCTGATTGCTTCAGGAACTTCATTTGCCTTACCAAGTCCGTATCCCACATACCCATTGCCGTCACCGACAACTATCAATGCTGAGAAACTAAAGCGACGGCCGCCTTTAACAACTTTGGCAACACGGCTGATATGAACTACTCTGTCGTTAAGATTTAGTTCTGCTGGATTAATCCTACTCAAAGAAAACCTCCCGTACGCTTAAAAGTTCAACCCGGCTTCGCGAGCTGAATCGGCGAGCGCTTTGATCCTGCCGTGATAGAGAAAACCGTTGCGGTCAAAAACTACAGATGAAACACCTTTAGCAAGAGCAAGTTTTGCGACTTCCTTGCCAACTAGTGTTGCTGCAGTAATATTACCAGTATTTGAAAGACCCTCAGCCACCTCTGACAATGTCGAAGCCGCAACAAGGGTTGTACCATTTGTATCATCAATTATCTGCGCATAAATATGACGAGCGCTCTTGAATACATTAAGACGAGGACGTTCAGTTGTGCCACGTACTTTCTTCCTGACTCGAACTTGACGCTTAAGTCGAGTAATTGTTTTAATAGCTGTCTTTGCCACAAAATCTCCTTATAAAGACTATTTCTTGCCGGTTTTGCCAGCTTTTCTCAGGATAGTCTCGTCAGCATATTTAATCCCTTTACCCTTGTAAGGCTCAGGACTACGGAACGATCTGATTTTTGCCGCGGTCTGGCCAACCATCTCTTTGTCAAACCCTTTAACAGAGAGTTTTGTCATTTTTTCCACATCAACGGTTATACCGTCAGGAATCGGAAAGTTTACAGGGTGAGAATAACCGAGGGCAAGAACCAGTTCACGGCCTTTAACTTCGGCACGGTAGCCAACCCCATTGATTTCAAGATCTCTCTGGAAACCTTTGGTTACTCCAACAACCATGTTATTAATCAAAGTGCGTGTAAGACCGTGAGCAGCACGAGCAGGAGTTGAATCGTCACACCGAATTACTTCGATGGCAGTATCACGAATATCAAGTGAAACTACAGACATAATCTGACGGGTTAAAGCTCCGTTCGGGCCTTGGACGGACAGCACCGAATCAGCAAAAGAAATCTTTACACCCTTTGGTATCTCAATTGGAAGTTTACCTATTCTAGACATCTAAAAGTACTCCTTGTCGCTATTATTACCAAACAGTGCAGATCAGTTCGCCGCCAACACCGGACTTACGAGCAGCATTATCAGTAATGATACCCTTTGATGTGGAAAGAATCGCGATTCCAAGTCCGCTCTTCACCAGAGGGATATCCTCAGACTTGACATAGACTCTGCCACCCGGTTTACTAACACGCTTGATCTCGTTTATAACGCTATCTTTCTCATCAATATACTTCAAGTAAACACGCAGAACACCCTGAAGATTATCAGAAATAACCTTATAGTTTTTAATAAAGCCTTCTTGCTTTAACACATTAGCAATACT
>CAIYDX010000052.1 GCA_903925005.1 uncultured Geobacteraceae bacterium | reverse complement strand
TCAGGGCTTTATAATCGCCAAGGGAAAGCTATCACCAACTTTGACAAACAGCTCCCATCCGCGCAGTCGGATCTGGCACAGCAGACTCTTAAAGACCCATACATATTTGACTTCCTCAACATCGGCAAAGAGGCTCACGAGCGGGATATTGAAAATGCACTGGTAGAACACATAACCCGTTTTCTGCTGGAATTGGGGACCGGTTTCGCATATGTGGGCCGCCAGGTACATCTTGAAGTCGGCGGTGAAGACTTCTATCTTGACCTCCTCTTTTACCATCTCAAGCTACGTTGCTATGTGGTCATCGAATTGAAAGCAGTGTCCTTTAAACCAGAGTATGCCGGCAAGTTGAATTTCTATCTGTCGGCAGTGGACGCCACAATGAAGCATGAGAGCGACAATCCTTCAATTGGACTGATTCTCTGCAAAGACAAGAATCGCCTCGTTGCCGAATACGCACTCAAAGATATTTCAAAGCCAGTTGGCATATCCGAATATCGACTAATTGAATCCATTCCAGAGGATCTGCAAGGTAGCCTGCCAAGTATTGAGCAGATCGAGGCAGAGCTAAGTGAGATGGGAGAGGTGGAACATGAAAAGTGATAAAATTGCATTATTCGATCTGGACGGTACATTGGCCGACTATGATGGCCAACTCCTAAAAGATCTTCAACATATTGCCTCTTCGTATGAACCGCCTCCTGTGCTGTATGCTGACATCCCGTATTTGGAGGCCAGACGCCACGTGATAACCTCCCAAGTTGGGTGGTGGCTGAAGTTGGGGAAGTTTCAGCTTGGCTGGGACTTGCTTGAAGCAGCCAAGGAGATTGGCTACTCCATCTCCGTATTGACGAAAGGGCCTTCGAGGAAACATGCCGCCTGGGCAGAAAAGATTGAGTGGTGCAATCACCATTTGGCCGGTTATGTCGATGGCGTTACTATCACCCATGACAAGGGGCTAGTGTATGGCGCCATCCTTGTTGACGACTGGCCGGACTATGCGAAAAGATGGCTTGAGCACAGACCCAGAGGTTTGGTTATAATGCCTGCCAGCGGCCATAACGAAGGATTCACTCATCCAAATGTTGTGCGGTATGATGGAACTAACCTTGATGAAGTCAAGGCACAGATGCTCGCACGATTCAATAGTTAAACTCGATGCAAGCCGGTCGGATAAGGTGGTGCTGAAAACTGCTTTGCGGGACATTGACGTTCGTGTTGAAAAGGACTTCTTGATCGAGTCGTAGAGAAACGCAGTGTCTTTTATGTTCCCCCTGTGTCAAAGAGAAAATGAGACATTTATGGGACTTATGGGACAACCTGAACCCGCCATGAACCCATCAAACCCGTCTTGTTATCAAATCAAAAGCTCTTAGCAATGCTATCACGAGCTTTTTAAATACATTTATCAGCACCTTATCCGACCGGCTTGAAACTCGATGCTCCAGTGTTTAGGTGGTATTATGAAGGATACTTCAGATGAGTAAATGGGTTGTTTTTATTGCTGATCCTTCTACACTCCCTCCAGAGACAGGAGGCAATTTTTTCGCTGTTCTCATAATATTAGCATGCCAGTTTATAATAATTGCTGGCCCCATACTGATTTACGCGGAACATGGACGTAACGGTAAGTATTTTCCTAAATGGGTTTTGCCTCTGGCATTTACATTGGCTCTTGCGGTCGACATTGGCGTCGGCACTGTTGTAGCGCAACAGCCAGGAGTCAATACAGCGTATCGTGTTATGGCTGTCAGCCTGTTTTTTCTCGTAGTCACTCTTCTTATCAGAAAATTCGTCAGTAGGATGGAACCAACATCATGAAAGTATATCTTGATGATGAGAGAATTGCCCCAGATGGCTGGCGGCAAGTACGCTGGCCAGAGGAAGTGATTGAGTTATTGGAAACCGGCGAGGTAACAGAACTGAGCCTTGACCATGACCTTGGAGATGACGACCATGGCACCGGCATGATATCGTTCTTTGGATCGAGGAGGCAGCAGCAATCCGAGGATTCCGGCCACCTTCCATCAAAGTTCATTCTGCAAACTCATCTGCTCGGATCAAAATGGAGTCGGGTATTCAGAGTATAGAACGAATTGCTCACTCGCTTAAGTAAAGGGGCCGAAGCACGCAAAGGAATCATAAAGGGCTCAAACGGCTCATAAACGGCTCAAACGGCTCAGGGAGGGTAGTCTACGGGCCGGAGATTGAGAGCATAGAACGGATTGCTGATCGCTAAAGGGAGTTGTAAAATCTACTGGATACAAGAAGGAGTTAACATGTCCCATGATGATCAAAACCGGGAAACCAAAAGGATGCTCGACCAAATTGAAGTAGTTATAGAGCAGCAGAAATCCAATCTTCGTGAACTGGGCCTTAATAAAGAGCAAATCGAAAGAGCAATTCAGCCCTCTCTTTGTTTCCGCGACCAACTGATGGAAGAAACCGATTAATATAAAGTGTGATGTGTTAAACATTGTGGAGGGGGAAATGACCAACTGGGGATTTGTGACTGGCTGCACCATTCTTGCATTCGGAATATTTTTTGGTGGCTTTTATATCAATCGGGCAATTCAAATAGGCGCCTCTTGGATTGCTGAAGCACTCAAAAATAAAAAAAACTAGCCATTGCTAATGCAAGCCGCACTAAACAAGGTAGTGGCCTCACCAAAGGTGAAAAATGGGCCGATTATTAGCAGCCGAAGGCATACACGGACGCCGGCAGATCACAAGGGTAGATCGCTTCGGGTTTCCAAGGCAAACAGGCAAAGCAGAAACCTCGTACAAAAACTGCAGTATAATCCACAGAAAGGACAGGTACGGCTATTCGCTCAAGAGCGAACGCATTCACCATCCAGCCAGGCCTTTGACTATGGCTGGAGTACCTTACATGATTTAGGATGGCTGAAGAGCTGACTGACTACAAACACATGCTGAAAGCATTCCGGCTTTCACTCAATCAGAAGCGCCTACTTTTCGCGATATCTATATTTCCTACAACACACCTGCATTCATACGTAAAAATATTCCCAGATTATGAGTTTTCATCAGGTGGGTTGAGGTCTGGGTTAAAGAAACTGACTTCTCTTAATCTGGTGCTTCAAGATGAAACCGGCACATGGATAATTAGAAATCCCGGCTTCCAAAGATGGTTGTTTGCTATAATAAAACAGCTTCAGCCTCAAGAGGAAATTGAGGCTTTACGTTTTGGGCCATGGGAATAGGATGATGGGAAAACCTAAACCTGAAACCTGGAATGATTTCTTTTCACGCCCTTCTGAGGTGCCGGCCGATTTCCTTCAAAAGGAAACTGAGGAACCCGAGATAATAAACCTCCATACAAAGGAGAGTAGAGCCGCCCTCACCAGAATGGTGACACGCCTTTTTGATCTTTGGCAGATTTCAATTACTGACCAAGCGGCCATATTGCACCGATCGATAAGCACCATACGCCGTTACCAAAATGGAGGATGTATAGGCGCTAATCAAGCCATTCTCGATCGAGTGGGCCTCCTTATGGGAATTCATAAAAACCTTCGCATACTTTATCCATATAACCGAGATCTCGTTTACCGCTGGATTTCCGCGAAAAATAGTCACTTCGATGATAGGACCCCTCTTGATATAATGAAGAAAAATGATGAAGGATTACGGTCGATTCGTGGTTATCTCGAATCAACAGTTAATAGCTGACGATCTAAGGAGATTAGATGCCTGATAGTAATAAGGACAACGAACCCATTATACTGTCAAAAGCAGTCGTAAACACCGCAACTTACCTCGGTATCAATAAGGCTCAGCTGGCACACATATTGGGTATCAGTGCGTCAACCGTTGGCAGGTTGTATACTAACGACTACATTCTGTCTCCAGCGAAAAGAGAATGGAACTCTGCCGTTCTTCTTGTCAGGCTGTTCCGGTCGCTCGATTCCATAATAGGCGGGGTGTCTGACGATGCAAGTAAATGGCTTGTCAGTGAGAATAAAGCATTCGGCGGAGAAAAACCTATAGATCTTCTGGAATCAACAGAGGGGCTTTTACGCGTTGTTACCTACCTTGATACCTCTTGTACTATCTGAAGGTTCACTCATATCGCCAGAAACTCTGACTGAATGCAGTTTAAACCATCCACAAGGAGAAGCCATGTCCCATTTATTTGAACCTCTTACCCTACGCAGCATATCGCTTCCCAATCGTATTGCTGTATCACCCATGTGCCAGTATTCAAGCGTGGACGGCTTTGCCAATGACTGGCACCTGGTCCACTATGGCAGTCGTGCATCCGGCGGAGCGGGGCTGGTTCTGACCGAGGCGGCTGCGGTAACTCCTCAGGGCCGAATCAGTTCACAGGATCTTGGCATATGGAATGATGATCACATAGAATTTCTGACGAGAATAGTCCGCTTCATATCGCAAAGGGGGAGCGTTGCTGGAATCCAATTGGCCCATGCAGGTCGCAAAGCCAGCACTCCGCCGCCGTGGGAGAATCGGTCCGTTACCTTGACCGAAGCGGAGGGTGGCTGGCCGATTGTGGCTCCCAGCGCCATACCTTTCGATGCCGGCTGTATCATACCGACGGCATTAAACGAAGATGAAATCAAGGATATAGCGACGGCCTTTGTCGAGGCTGCTCGACGTTCCTTACTGGCAGGGTTCCAGGTCGTCGAGATCCATGCCGCTCATGGCTACCTGTTGCATCAGTTTCTCTCTCCGCTCAGCAACCAG
>CAIYDX010000051.1 GCA_903925005.1 uncultured Geobacteraceae bacterium | reverse complement strand
GCCTGAATATCCTGTTCACCCATTTGGTGACTCCTCCTGACAGATAATATGCACTACTGCCAGTAGCTTACACCATTATTGATGATTCAACTGCCGTTTTTAGGATCAATAACCTGCAAGAAGAGCACGGCTTCGCCGTACGCTAAGGGCCCTTCCGTCTGGGTGTCATGGATGAACTGGTCAGTGAGCGCGGCCTGTAAGAACTTGCCACATAACTTAGTAGGATGGAATCCGGACTCTTCTATCTCAACGATGGCTCGAATAGCGCCATTCTTCACTATCAACAAATCTACGCAACATAAGCGAGTGTCGCTGGCCTTGCGCCGGCCAACGAAAAGCGGTAGATGGTGGCTGCCACCGCATGCTGGATCACGTAGTAGTTCACAGCCCGATGGAATCGAGTCGGCGATGATGTCCGCTACTGCGCGGTGCAGTGGATGCTCCATTTAGCCTCCATACTTTTGTCCAACTGGGACATACCGCAACTCGGTTAATTCCGGATGCTTTTATGTTATCGCTATCCCCAATTACAGTAAAACTGGACTTGAAAATACAGTCTATCAAATATCACATTGAGCACCACATATAAAGGCCACACTACACCTGAATCTAAACTTTCAGTAATAAGTTGAGATTCAATCGGGATACTTGATACCCGTTGACACGAAGTGTTGGGTTCACCACAAATAGGTCAATATGAGTATACGCAAATTAGCTATCAATAAAACAGGTAGCCAATAAGCGCTAATGCTGTTTATTTTGGCTACCTCGTTTGTGACTATCTATATTGTCTATATCTCCTTTATTTCACCGCATTACTAGTGGTCTCATACTCCGCTTTTAGAACTGCTCGAATTTTATCACCATCCTTGAAAAATACGACCACATCCCCAAGTTCGTCAGATACATAGTACCCAACCTGATTCTTGATTTTGTCTTCAGTCGCTGCACCATAGTTGTGTTTTACATATTTTCTTGCAGCATCATTAATAAACGTCCTGTATTTTTCCTCAGACCATTTTGAAAACCACCCCATAGACGTACTCGCAAGTTTCATAGACGAGTAAACACCAATTTTGCCCTTAAGAAATGCTTTTACAGATTCCTCTGTTCCTGCCGATGCCGTCCCGGTATCATAAATAATAATCACTCTCTCTAACACAGAAGCGTCGGATTTCACCGCCTCTCCGCTGCCAACCCCAGACGATTGACTTGTGCCACAATCACAAACGCAAACCATTAACACCCCAAAAACCAGGCATTTTACCGCGTTTTTCATATTTCACCTCTATTGTAATGGTTGAATCTGGTATCATCTTTCGACATAGAAGATAAATGCTATTTCAATGGCACACCCCTACCATGAGAAAAAGCCAAAGCTTGTTTAGCGGCATTGTTTTGATCAAAAAACCAACGGCAATTAACTGAGCCGATATTTGTGCCTGTAAAAATGGAATTATACTTATCAGGACCAGCTGTTGTTTTCCAGTATTTTTCTGTGCGCACCTGGTTGACGATTGTGAGCACTCCGGCATTATCGATCATGTACGTTCCTGTAAGAATTTTACTGGCTGTTGAAGGATTTGCTGACGTCATGTTGATTGTTTCTGACACTGTACCATCGGCGTGAAATGTTAATGATCCGATAAAACCGAATGGATTTGTCCTAGGTGCCGCGGACGAGTAAATAGTTTTTCCTGCAAGTTCACTCATCGTGAATTTAGCAGCCGGCGCCGGTGCATTTTCAAAAGATGATGCATTAACAGTGCTACTGATCATTGTAAGTGCAAAATTCAAACAAATTGCGAATGCGACAAGATTCTTAAATTTCATATTATTCTCCCCCTCGGTTAGTGTTGGATTGAATTCACTTTGTTTTGAATTGTGTTAGATATATTTGTCTGGGCATTTATTATCTTTATAGTGGACCCCGGATTTCGGACAATAGTTTAAGATGGTAGCCTGCAACAAAAAGGAGCAGGCATTGAGCGAAAAGAATCGTAAAAGTTTCACCAGCCAGTACAAGGCAAAGGTCGCGCTCGAAGCGATCCGAG
>CAIYDX010000050.1 GCA_903925005.1 uncultured Geobacteraceae bacterium | reverse complement strand
TGCGCAATCCGTTTTTTCTGGACAGTGAATCCGGTTTTGACTGGACAGTGAATCCGGAAATTACTGGACACCGTTTTTCTCCAATTCTTCCTGCCGTGATACTTGGTTTCAGGTGTCCAATTCAGGTCTTCTTTGACAGCAGTTTACGCATCGAATCTCCTTTCATCGAGAATGTTATTTGATGTGCATTGTGAACCAATCGATCAAGCACAGCATCTGCTATGGTCGGATCACCGATAAGATCATGCCATTTCTCAATGGGAATCTGACTGGAGACAATGGTTGACTTGAGATCGTATCGATCCTCCAGAATTTCAAGAAGGTCTCTCCGTTCCCGTTCAGTCAGTTTTGCCAACCCCCAGTCATCAATTACCAGTACAGCATATTTGGCGAGGCGAGTCAGGACTTTCCCATAGCTACCGTCTGCTCTGGCGACATGCAGTTCCTGGAGCAGTCGAGGCAGCCGCAGATAATGACCACTGAGACCGGCGCGGCAAGCACTGGCCGCTAACGCACACGCTACGAAGGTTTTACCGGCCCCAGTGGGGCCTGTAATAATAACGTTCTGCCGGTTGTTCACCCAGCCGTTTTGACACAGCGAGAGTATCGCCTCTCGGGAGAGTCCTCGTGCTGTGCGGAAGTCTATATCTTCGGGGCATGCCTGAGGGAAGCGTAGTTTCGCCCCTTTCAGTAATGTAGTCAGTTTGCGGTTGTCACGTTCAGCCATCTCCCGATCCACAAGCAGTCCAAAGCGTTCTTCGAAGGCAAGCTCACCATAGACGGTCTGGCGGGATTGCTCCTCGAAGGCCTGGGCCATCGCCGAGAGTTTGAGCCGGTGCAACTTGTCAATTGTCTGGGAGAGCATCATGATGCACCTCCACAGGTTTCGTAGTAGGTCTCTCCACGGATGTTGCCATGTTCTAGCGGCAACTGTGGCTCCGGATCATCGCGGAGTTCCATAGTTTCAAGACGCTTGTTCAGGGTGTTCTTGACGCTCTGATAATCAATTGCTCCAAGCCGTAATGATCGGATGCAGGCCAACTCCAGTCGCTCCGGGCCGTGAGTTTTCGCGAGCCGCAACAATCCGAGGCACCGCCTGTAGGACTGTTCCGAATGAACACTAATGGCAATAATTGCAGCAACCATCTCTCCCGTTTTGGGGCCGATACTTTCTCCCCATCTCCGCATTCGTTCCGGAGTCCATTCCAGATATCGCTGATGCTGAGGAGGGCGATGAGCATCATTGGTGACGAACACCCTGACACCGTAGGATCTGACATGAGATGCAATCCTGGCACCATCAAGACAGATTTCCACTGTACCGGATGAGAGCCATACTCCGACTTCCCGACCGATGAGAGAATATTGTACGCTGTAAAAGTTACCCTGAACGGCAATATGGTAATCAATGTTGACAGTTGCCTGTCGCCATTCACGTAACTCAAAGCGTTGTTCCGGCAAGGGACGAAGAACCGGATGATCGACCTCTGCAAACAGTTCCCGCCGGGAACGACCGATACCCTGCATGGGGCGGTCATTGAGCTTATCCAGAGCTTCATCAATACCGGCATTAAGTTCGCACAGAGAGAAGAATGTTCTGTTCCGCAGTACCGCCAGAATCCGGCGCTGGGCGTTAAGGACCCCATTTTCAACTTTGGCTTTATCGCGAGGTTTGCCAGCGCGGGCCGGGATTACCGCTACTCCGTAGTGCACCGCCAGCGCAGCGTATGCCGGATTGGTTTCAGGATCGTAACGGCATGCCGTTTTAATCCCTGACTTCAAATTGTCCGGCACCACGCAGACGGGACAACCCTTGATATACTCAAAAGCATTTACATGGCACTTGAGCCAATTCGGAATCTGCTGATTGGGAACTGCAACGGCATAGGTAAAATCACTGGCCCCCATCACAGCTACGAACAGTTCAGCAAAAATTATTTCTCCGGTACTCCGATCAACATAACTGGGACGGTCTCCAGAAAAGTCTACAAAGAGTTTCTCTCCAGCTTTGTGAGTAAAGCGCATTACTGGATCGGCTGTCTTGGTGTGGGCACGATAAAGGTCAAAGAACTGGGTGCGACCGTAACCATCGGAATGAATAGCTCGATATTCTTCCCAGAGCAGTTGCAGGGTTACCCCTTTTCGCTTCAGCTCTTTCTGAAGCAACGTAAAATCGGGAAGTGGTCGTTTGGAGGGGCGAGGAGGTGTCTCCTCTGGGAAAAGCAACCCTTTAAGGGCTGTGTCATCCAAAGCAATGAGCGCCGAGCCATCAAGTCCAGCTTTGCTGGCAAGGGACATATACTCGCCCACGGTGGAGGGTGAAACTGCGCATGCCCGAGATATAGCGCGCTGGCTGAGCGCATGTTCAAAGTGTAACCGTAATACTTCTCTTATTGTTCGCATCGTTTTCTGCCTGCCTTTCTTCATAATTATCTCCAGGAATATTTTCCTGGAAAGATATGAGGTTTGGCAGAAAGAAATGAAAAAATATTAGTCCGAAACTAACTGGACACTCAATCCGGTACTTTCAAAAAAGTGTCCAGTAAAAACCGGATTCACTGTCCAGTCATTTCCGGATTGAGTGTCCAATGAAAACCGGATTGGGTGTCCAATAATTTCCGGATTAGGTGTCCAGTGTACTCCGGATTACGCACTTTTCTTGGATTTAGGCTGTTTCCAGCCTCTATTCTTGTCAATATTTTCGCTGTGCGCGGTTTTACTTTTCTTGCAACACCTTGGTTGTTTGGGGTATCGTTTGCGTCACCTTGACCGTGTAGTGAGGCCGCTTTTGGTGAAACGTGTATTGTGTCAAGTGAAATTGCAAATGGCGGTGCGGGTTCGCTCAAATTCAGAGGACATTTCACTTGGCTTTACTATCGTGGACTGAAACCGGCTTCTCGAAGCGCTGATTGAATTGACTCGGCCGCGTTCATCATGCGCGATGCGTCTTCTTCGTCATAAGCTCGACTTTCGAAATCTGAGTATTGAGCGCGTTTCAGAAACTGTGCAAACGCGTAGGCTTCTTGTTTCTGGCAGGTGAAGTGGATTTCAACAGGGGTTTCGTCTTCAATTTTGGATGGCATATCAAAACCTCTCATGCTGATAAATAATTACAGCTGTTATAGTTCTCGCAATGATTAGATGCATCTTTATTATGTTATAAATAAGATAAATCATATAAAACACAAATATCTGATAAATAATTTATTTAAGCTTTAACCTTCCATCAAGAACTTCTGCTAAAGCCAGACTTCTGTTTCTTCCACATCTTTCCGCAGCCAGTTCGTCAAGTGCTACAATCAGGCGTACTGGCAAAGTTATGCCAAGACTCTTAATCGGTTCAGGGCCAAGTGGCCGCCCTGTTTTAGGCTTCCCTCCCCTACTCCTTACTTCTGCGCTTCTGGCAATTACGTCAGCCTCAGTTCGCGGTTTATCAGTTTCTATTGTCGCTGTTGGTTTTGGTTTAGTTCCAAATTTTGGTCCTTGCGCCATTACAGCACCCCCTTTTTAACCAATTCGTTGATAAGAGCTTCAAACTCAGAAGCCGCTTTATTTTCTTTTGTTCCAACTTCCCATATCGCCAAGCCGTCGTACCCGGATTGTAGCCATGCTTTTCGATGTTTTATCTTGGTATTTAGCACAGTCGCTCTACCCTCGTATAATTCAGATAACCCTTCTGCAGTAACGGTAGCAGTTGTGTCATGCGGGTCAGACGGAGCCATTGTTATAAGCAAGAAGACTTGCATGTCTTCATTTACTCCACGAGCATCTTCAACTGCGTCCATCATTTGCATGAGAGCATCCGTCGACTCTTGAGAAGTATTAACTGGAATGATGACAACTTCTGCGGCCATTAGCACCTGTCGCATAGCAACTGTATCTCTACCGCCGATATCTATGATTACGCGATCATATCTGTCAGATCTATGCAATATATGGCGTTTTAGCCCAGTTGACTCTGACTTGACTTCGACATCCAGCTCAACATTATCTAATCTTTCAAAGCGAGTTGAGAAGAATTTCTCCAAACTATTTTGCGGATCGCAATCCATGGCCAGCACTTTTTCGTTATTGATGTGGCATGCCATGGCAATGTTACGTGCCAGTGTGCTCTTAGATACTCCACCCTTTGTATTAGATATTGCAATGATCTTAGCCATATACGATGGTCCTCCTTTTAAACACATATATTATATTAAAACTATAAATACTAATCAACATATTAAAATGATACAAAAGAAAAATCATATAAAATCCATATATCCCATTTATCGCTTAATACCTTTATTACGCACATATCGGATAAAAAGGTTTATGCGGATAATACACATGTTTCTTATAGGTCATATTCATCATATACTTCAGAAGAATGAGATAATTTGTAATGATCAGATACATCATATAGATCGGATAAATGTTTACTAAAACAATGAGCGGATAATATTTGATATTTTTTTACCGTCAAGAAGAGTTTGCATTTATGCGAACCGATACCGCAAAAGTCGATCATGACCGTGGGAATGTTTTTGGTATATTGACATGGTCGGCACCACTTATTACATAGATCATATGTTCCGTATATATATCACAGATGTGATAAATGTTATTTATATGATACTTCTGTTTTAAGTGATCTATCACATAGGCCATATAATACGTATTTTTCACATATAAATGAAGATAACAACCGAACCTTTTATTTACTGGTTTGCGTTTATGCGAAGGGCTTGATACTTTAAAATAATCGGTGCAGGTTTATGGCAAATGCGTCGTGGTTTGTAATTATGCGAACGATCCTATTAACAGGGTAGTCCAGTCTTATAAGGGTCACAAATACAAATCAGTCGGTTTGCTTTTATGCGAGAAAATATGTGATCTGGTTGGAGTTGCGCCTGATTTTAATGATTGTTTTGGTTTTGATGAGTATTTGTTTTTACTCAAAACGCATTTCCGGTTTTAAGTCGTTTTAAGTCTCTGTTTTCTTGGTCATAAATATTACGGTTTGCCTTTATGCGAGAGTTGTCCACAGTTCATGTATGATCCATACAGGTAAAGACTATTGGAAAAGACTACAGGCTTAAATACAGGGGGAACCCGCAAGGGTAGGGTGAGTCAACGTTTGAAGGGTTTTCCAGTTTGTCTTTATGCGAACTGAAGTTTGTTCTTATGCGAAGAACGGTGTGTTTGGGTTTGCTTATATGCGAAATCCGGTTTGCTTTTAGGCGAGGATAACTCACTTATTCAACAAGTTTTTTCACAGTTTTAGCGGTCATTGGCACGTGAGTAGGGGAGGGCTTAAGGATAAGCGACTCCTGCGAAAATTCAACACGGGCTGTTGTATAAACTGTGAGAACCTTACGAACCGCTTGTTCAAACTGGAACTTAAACTGCTTTACGTCTCGATAACCGGAACCAAACTGGCGCATCAATGATATCCACGGGATCTGAGTTGGGCGAGATAAATAGCTGTTACGGTAAGTTAACCACAGATAAATATCAAGGCATAGCGGCGAAGAACGCAATGCTTTCATGGCTCGCATATCAATCGGCACTGGATTGTTCTTGATTTCATCAAAAAACTTCTCTGAAAGCTCAATTGTAGATTGCCAAAGTCCGGCCTGTTCCGCTTTTTGAGGGAGCCACCAGAGGTCATAGTTATCGGCAATTTGAAGTCCGCCGCCGCCATCACGCTTCTGCTCACTGTAGCTCCATTGAAAGCGAGCGGACAGGGTACGGATCATTTGATCACGCATAAGGGTCATAGAACCGTTTTTACCGCCCGACAAAGACCCAGAGTACCCTACGTCCCTCATGAAGTCCGACAGAGAGTCTCCGAGCACCAGCGTCCGTTCTTGCGTTTTTACAGCTTCGGTACTAATCCAGGCCAGAAACAAGCGTGGTTTCGTTCCGTACGGGAAGCCTACACATACCATTTCATCAGAGTGAGGGTCTTTGCGATAACCGGGCTGGATAAGGAGAGAGAAGTCGCCGTTGTTGCGGCCCCAGACTGGAATGTCACCTGGATCACGGTGGGGAAGGGTGGCCAGGATCATTGCACGAGCAATGAAACCCAAAGCGCCTGCTTGTTTAGCATCCTCCAATTCCATCGCTTCAGCATTTTTGATGAGCTCGAGAGTGGACGCACTGCAGATGATCTTGTTACCCTTGTTGTCTACGTCTGACATTAGTCACCTGGCTATATTCGTTCTTGATTGCAGGTATTTAAGCATATATTTTGGCTATTTGGAATAATTATGTAGAGGAGTGCGACTATACTACCACATCGCATAAAAGCAAACCGATATTTCATGGTAGTTCTTATTCTACATCATGTTATGTGATAATATCTGGTGTAACGGATGAAGATAATATGAAGTGCCTTCGCATAAATCCAAACTACCAGGATGAGGACAAACTCTTCGCATAAAAGCAAACCGTGATAAAAGTAATAGACGAGTTTTGTTGAATAGTTAAACAGAAAGATTAATGGAAGACATAAATTTTCGCATAAAAGCAAACCGGCACTTTTCAGGTATTTACTTCGCATAAAAGCAAACCGAGATATCGTATAAAAAAGTGAGATGAAAAGGAGATAATTGATCAGATATCGAGATCAATCTGCCGCCATAGTTTCCTAACTTTCCCTGGCTGGCAGGAAAACGGGTAATATCGGGGGCAGTTTGAAACTATGGCAAAGGGGAGCTGCTTGCAGACACGCCGGCAGGACCCGCACAGCTTATTCGGTTGATCATCATTATTGGTAACAGGCGGTTTCTTTCTCATACTAATCCAGTTCGCTATTTCTTTTCTTGTGATCAGCGGCAGGCGCCGCAACCGGTTCAGCGCCAGGCTTAATCAGATCATTTTCCAGCTCACCCCTTGCGATTAACTTATCAAAATAGTCATCTAAAGCCCTCCGCACAGCCTCACTCTCACTCATGCCTATCTGCTCCCTGATTTTTACGAGCATTCTATCCTGCCTCGGGGTAAGATTGCACCTCAAAAGGCGGATCTGTGCGCTTGAAGTACCAGTCCCTGGCGTTCTGCCAATGGGCCGAGATTTTTTCTTCTCTTCAACTTTTTCGGGGGGTTCAGCGGGCATAATATTTTTCATCTATATTCTCCTAAAAACTTATTTCATACGCAATAGCATTATTATGGCATTATGCTGCATAAGCGTGTATAAAGTCAAATAGAAAAGTGAAATCAAAAGAGGGTAGGGGGTAATAGTGAAAATTTGCGGGTGGAAAAAGATGAGAACGAGGCAGGTAGGGGCGGGGCGGTGGAGCCTTGGACTGCCAGCGGTGGAGGCGGAGGTTGAAGGCCAGCCTGAATATGAAATTCCACCCGGCGCATGTTATCCAGGAGGCGGAGATAGTAGCTATAGCGGGGAGAGCAGTAGTTTTAGCGGTTATTGTTAGCAGCTACAACAGGATGAGAAGGATCAATCGGCGGAGGTAATTTTCTTACAAACCAAGGCGTGGTGGTGTTTGGCGGACTTGATAGTTTTGGGTAATCGTACGGTAAAAACGCTAATGGCAAAAGAAATTCTTTGAAAGGCTTACTGGCTTTTGAGTATCTATTTTCGTGGGAGAAGCTTTGATTGTTTATTAAAAACCAAACCGCAAGCCGGTAGTAACGGACGATCCCGAGAGGTTTACGCTTCCAACATTGCCGCTATTGTTGATATCCCAGATCCCGAAATAGCGATACCCAACATCCAGCACCAGCCGTGGATCGATCCGGACACCTACACCGGCGCCCGCCTGATACGCAATTCCACCGGCGCTATTGTCGATCATCCCAGGTGATGCAAGATGCACCCTTGCGCCGCCAAAACCTCCCCCAAAATAGGGAGTAAAAATTGTATCGGTACGCACTTCCCGCCACAAATTCAGCAACAGGGCGATATTCCACGAATTGTCGTTCCCGATCTTCGCGGCCGCCTGTCTATAAGTCACTTCCGTTTCGACCCTATACCCGTTTTCATAAGCACCACCAACAGCCGCCCCCAGGCTCCAACCCGGCGAGTAATTAACATCAACCCCCTGTAGCGAAAAATCAATAGTTGATGATTTCTCTTGTAACCACACGCCCGGTGTCAAGGAAATATACTGTTCAGCCACCGCCGGCAACACGCTGAAAACGACTAACAGCACACTTAAGAGTAGGCGTCTCATTCTTGTGGGCCGGCCAAGATCCGGGCGCGGAGTTCAAGGCCGGTTTTGAAGAAAGGGTTAAGCTTAGATTTGACCTTGAGAGACTCGCCAGTTTTTGGATTACGCCCGGCGCGAGCCTCGTACCGCCTGTTAGTAAAACTGCCAAAACCACGGACCTCAATTCTGTCGTCGTGGATCAGAGCCTCAGCCATGGCGCCGAAAATTTCTCCAACAATTTGCTCTGCCACTTTTTCAGTTATATCTTTTTCCGCAGCGAGCTTGATGCTCAATTCTGATTTTGTCATTTCTCTTCCCCGATCTTTCTATTTCTCTTTTTCCGCCAAATTCATAACTCTTTCAGCCCAAGCAAGTGCCTGGTAGTAGCGGTTCATTTCCTCACCGGTTGTTCTTTCCCCGCTGGTCATGGCTTTCGACGACTCATACAGTTCCTTCAATGCCGCCAACAGGTCTTCTTCAATCAGTGTCATTTCACTTTCCTTTTTCTTAAAATCAACTAAATCGGACGATGTTCTAAATATCGGCGTCCAGATTGCCCCCTGTGAGGGCAGATCTTTTCAAAAGGCATACTACGGCATGGACTTGGAAAATATCATGCTTCGAAGAAAATGACAATTCCTTGCCGATCCAGACGATCACACTGTTTCTGTGACTACGGGTATAGCAGGCTCATAGCTTTCCAACCGGTAGATACTGTTCCATGCCAACCCACAGCGCGTGCAGGAGCAAGCCTGAAGCATGACGCCTTTTACCGCCGAGAAGTGGCCCTGGCTGATATCTTTAGTGGAACACTTAGGACAGCGCTCACCACTTTGACGGACAAATGTCTCTATCGTAACAAACTCAGGTTTATCGAGGCCGGCAACTTGAACTGCAGCTGCTCCAGCAGCTGCGCCCTCAACCGTGGCCGATGCTTCGGCCGCGGACACCGCTTCAGCGAGAACGAGGGGAGGCGTGCCGTCACGGTAGATAAGTTCCACTTTATATCCAGCGTTCAGGCGTTCAGCACGAATGCCGAAGGTTGTGTTTCGAAGTGGCCCCAGGTTTAACTGAGTGCAGCGGGCGGCCAATGACTTTTCCGTGACCTTCGCCATTATAGGTCACCAGTAAGGGACTTTATTCTTTTCTCTATCTCTCCGGAGCGCAAGAACGACTCAAATGATAATTCCAAGAATGCGCTTATCAAATCTGCATCTTTCAAGTCTATTCCTATCTCATCGTTGAAAAGTGAGCTTATCTTCCGCATCTTGGTGATAGTTGACGGCTTTACCGCTATCCTCTTCATTATTGTGTCCAACTTTGTTTCATCGCCAGAAAAAGTTTCTGAAATCACGTTACCAGCTTCTTTATTCATAAAACCCCCTTAAAATCATCATCTAATGCAAACATACCGTCGAACGTGTACAGTGTCCAGCATAATATTTATAATTCCGAATAAAAACCATAATAAATGACTAAATACAATAAAAATGCTTGACACCCTACACACTCTGAGACAATGTAACACAAGTTCAAGGGGCATAGACGCCTTATCAGAATAGTGGCAAGCCCTTAAGCAGGGTAGATGATATAACACAATTCATTATTGTGATATATTATGTAGGCAAAGGAGAACACATGACTTTAGGCGATGGTAACATAGTAGCAGATCTCAAGAAGTGGCAAACTGCCTATCTTGAAGAAGTATCAAATAAGAACCTCTCACCACGAACGTTGACTATCTATCGGGGGATATTGGAAGGATTTGTGGACTATGCGCGTCAGTATCAGGGCGAAGCTGGGATAGAGGATATCAACAGGTTGTTCCTGAATGGCTATTTGTCAGATCGTGAAAACCAGTCCAAAAGCTTCAGTGCGTCATCAAAAAAGTTATATGTCACCGTTATAAAGACTTTCTTTAGCTTTATCACTGAGAATAATGACAATAACGCCGACTATGTAAAAATGTTTCGTAAAATGAAGATTAAGACGGAAATAAAAGAAAAACCTTCGTTAAGCGAGGACGAGATAACTAAAGTGCTTAATTTCATAGAACAAGAGAAGCATGCTCCAAGGAATAAGCTGATCAATGTCCGAAACGCTCTTTTATGCAAAACATTCTTGTATTCCGGACTGAGGGTAGGCGAATTGCTCCCTTTGAGAATATGTGACTACAAATACGATGAAGACAATAACGTGTACTCACTTTTAGTCCGAGGCAAAGGCAACAAAGAAAGGCATACTTACGTACCGGCGCTGATGATTGACGCTGAGCTCGAGATATTAAGAGATGTCCATGGCGACAACTGGCATGTGTGCTCAACGAGGGGAGGGGGGATCATAAACCGGAGTAACCTTTGGTCTATCATGTCCGGAATATTTGCCAGGGCCGGAACAGATAAGCGCGGGCTCCACATTTTGAGGCACACCTTTGCCCGCCGTCTTGTGTCGAGAGACGTCAATCTCAAAACGATCTCATCTTTGCTCGGCCATAGCGATATAGCAATTACCGCCAGATTTTACGCTCATACGAGCGAGGCGAACAAAATGGCCGCAATATCTTCACTCCACAAAACAACCTAAATGCCGCTCAAAACAAAAAGATAATACAATTAACCTGTACGCATGAATATATTTACAATAACTTCAAGTTGGATATATTATACGTTCTGAGAAAGAAGGTATATATGGGATTACAAATGTTAAAACCAAGCTTTTTAGACCAGCATTTTTCAGAATTCTTATGGCTGGGCTTAGTCATAATAGCTGCCATCACATTCTCTTCGTGCAAGTTATGTCCTAAGTGCAAAACACTTGTGCGTAGACCTGCTACTAAATGTCCTCAGTGCACTGCTGACATTTAGCTGAACAACCAAAATAGTGGTTGGGCAACTATGGGAGTTAAATAAACTAAATTTTAAATCCAGTCAAGATAATGATTATCTCTCGTTTCAAAGATATAATCAGGGCATTTAATACATGATTTACCCTCAGACTGCCCTAAAACCAGGACTGAACCACATTTACAAGATTGCCCCTCCGCAAATCCCATCCTTCCCTTTAAAGCGTTACTAATTACTTGCCCAACTCGTTCACTAATCACATTACTTGGTACTTTATCAATTTCAGGTGACACGTCCGAACTGACTGTTCTTTCAAACTTATCTAATTCGGCATTTTCATACCTTATTGCATCACGCAGCGCCTGAATTATTACAATGCTTGGCGTTATTGTATAGCCATTCTTTTCAGCTCGTAATATAAGACAATCGAACTCATCACTAATATCAAGTGGCACGCGTGCACTAATAGTCTTATACTTATTGGCTTTTTTTGTAATTGGTCTCAATAATGATTTTTTCATATGTGCACCTCAATAAAATAATACATGTAATACCAATTGTAATATCTTATGTCAAGTAGCAATTTCGACGTATCCCTCAGATAGATCAATGTACAGCAAGCTTGGCATATTTTGGTTAAAACTGAATTAGTATTACTTGACTTTATCTCTATAGACGGTACGCTTATTAAAAGGCCAGGTTAGATCTTGGCAAATTAAAACACAGGAGAATAACGCAAATGGTACGAGGAAAAGTAAAGTGGTTCAACGATGCAAAGGGTTTCGGATTTCTTGAGCAGGAAGGTGGCGAAGATGTATTTTGTCATTTTTCAGCGATTAGTGGAGACGGTTTTAAATCTCTACAAGAAGGGGATCCAGTAGAGTTTACGGTGACCAAAGGTCCAAAAGGCTTACAGGCCGCAGACGTCCGCAAGATCTGATACCAATCACAAGAGCCTCCGGTCACCAGATCAGAGGCTCTTGCTTTTTATTCTTCATAAGCCAAACTTGATAATTTTGGCTTTAAGCGTGTCGTAAGTCTTTTTAGTCAGCTTGCTTTGGTTTCAACAAGCTCTAACTCGCTGAGTTTGCCACCCTTACTGACCAACTTTGTGAGTGTATCCTGATCGTCAAAGACTGCGTACGGTGAATTCCGGATTACATCATCGACTGCGGCGTTGATATTGTCATAATCTTCTTTACTGTAGTGATATTCACTAAAACTATCTCGCCACTCTTGCAGTAAGGCTTTTGCTCGTCCAGCACGATCGGCGCATAATTCACACCACCGAAGGTCAAGGAGCCGGTTTATGGTTACATTGTAGAAGTCCCGGCCTGTTTCCGGAGTGTTGGATTGTTCGATAGTTATACCATCGGAATATGCTGATGGACACATAGTAACTATAAGCAGAAATGCAATGGTAATAGCTGATCTCATAATCTTTCTAAACAAAATCATTCTAAACAATCCGGATCCGGAATAAATACCTATTTATCGACGTGTTGTATGATTTCTTTTATACGAGGATTGCTGAAAAGTTTCATAAAGCGAGGATCGCTGGTGAGGACATCAACATTTCGCGTGTTGATTGCCTGTACGAATACTGGATCACTGATAAGGGCCATGACATTCGGGTCATTCTGTAGCGCAGATATCAGATCCATGACCTGAGAGTCATTCAACATTTTTGTTTGTAATCCCTGCAGTTGGCCTTCATCGATTTTGCTGTTAGGAGTTGCTGGATTGGCGGCGAGTACAGGAGTACATAAAAAGCCAAGCATCAGGATCATCAAGGTAACTATCCGCTTCATTGTATTCCACCATTAACCGCTTTTCTTAACAAAATACTCGGCTTAAAGCTCAGTACGCGCCGGGCCACTATAGTCATTGGCTCCCCGGTCACTGGATTGCGCCCCATCCGGTCTACCTTTTTCTTCAGCTTAAACGTCGCGAACCCGCTTATCTTCACGTCTTCGCCAGCTTCCAGAGTGTCTTTCATTATCTTGAAGATCGACTCCACAACCGCAGTCGCTTCTCTGTTCAACATTCGTGCTCGATCCTGAACTTTTGCTACAATATCAGCCTTAACCATTCTTATTTCCTCTCTTTATGAACCTTATCCTGTCCCGACTTAATGCTTTTCGCAAATGCCTCTACAATTTTCGCAAAGCGATAGAAACCGGCAAATCGTACGCATAAACCATCAATACCGCGGTGATCAGTGTTCTTAATGAGATGGTGGAAGTCAGGCATTAAATCTGCCATCTCAGCCAAGATCGTCATTTCATCCGCGCCAGATTGCTCGAGTATTCTCATTTTGGTGTCGATCTGCGAAGCTATTTTCAACTGTTTTGCGCTTAGGCTCATATTCGCTCACTGCCTCTCTTCAAAAATGTATCCCTGGCGGTGGACTGTATGAATGAGCTTCGTAGAGAACGGTACATCAATCTTCTTCCGTAGAAAATTAATGTAGACGTCGACAATATTTGAAAATATGCCAAGGGGGCTATTCCAACAGTTTTC